>JBEKGQ010000016.1:0-22377 GCA_050012715.1 Polyangiaceae bacterium | reverse complement strand
TTCGCGCTGCAGCACGGCAAGCGCGTGCTGGGGATCTCCCCGCCGGTCGCCGAGCGGCTGCTCGCCTACTCGTGGCCGGGCAACGTGCGCGAGCTCCGCAACTGCATGGAGCGCGCGGTCGCGCTCGCGCGGTTCGAGGACCTGGTGGTCGAGGATCTGCCGTCGCAGATCCGGGAGTACACCGTGTCGCACGTGCTCGTGGCGGCCAACGACCCGACCGAGCTCGTCTCGCTGGACGAGGTGGAGCGGCGCTACGTGGAGCGCGTGATGCAGGCGGTCGGCGGCAACAAGCGACAGGCCGCGGAGGTCCTCGGGGTCGACCGGACGACGCTCTACCGGAAGCTCGATCGATGGGCCCGGGGCCCCAAGAGCTAGAGGCCCGCTCGGTTGCGTTTCGCGACATGCCGCGTTCCGTAGCGGCGCCTCCCCGGCCCGGAGGAATCTCGGCCCTCGCGAAGTCGCCGACTTGTGCCATGGCCTTCCTCTTGCTGAAGGCCCTCCCACAAAAGAGGAGGTTTCCATCATGAGCTCTCGTATGACCGTCGTTCTCGCCGTGGCCTCGGTGTCCATGGCCGTCGGCTGCGGCGCCTCGCGGCCGGCGACGGCGGGCGCGGCGTCGCCAGGTCGGCCGGCGTCGCAGCCAATCAGCGCAACCTCGACGGCGCAGGCGGCCCCGGCCGCGGGCGGCACGGTGATGATCTCCGAAGAGGTCCGGCGGGCGTGTGGCATCCCGGATGACGACGCCTACTTCGCGTTCGATTCTTCCGCGATTCAGTCCCTCGACATCTCGCCGCTCAACGCGGTCGCGCAGTGCTTCACGGCCGGGCCGTTGAAGGGCCGGACCATGCGGCTCGTGGGGCACGCGGATCCGCGCGGCTCGAGCGAGTACAACCTGACGCTCGGGCAGAGCCGGGCCGATTCGGTGGAGGGGTACCTCTCCAGGCACGGCGTGACGCCGTCGCACATCGCGACGACGACGCGCGGATCGATGGACGCCACGGGGTCGAGCGAGTCGGGCTGGGCGCACGATCGCAGGGTCGATGTGATGCTCGGGAGCTAGCCTCTCTCGCTTTCGGCTACGCTGGGCGCCTTGGTCGTCCGGACACGCTACTTGCTGGCCACGGCGTCGGCCGCCCTCTTCCTGCGGGTCGTCGCCGGTTGCTCGACCTCCTCCGGGTCCGCGGGGCCGCCCGAGGCGGGCCCTCCGGGCGAGGCGTTCACGGCGTGCCAGATCCAGGGGTACATCTCCGAGTCCGAGGGCGGGCTCTGCCCGGAAGGGACGTGTCAGGCGCTCGCGTACGACACGAACGGCGCCCGCATTCCCTGCTGCACGTCGATCGCGAGCGGCCCGGCGATGTGCGTCGACGCGGCAGGGATCGACGGCGGCGCCGAGGCGGAGCCGGACGCCGCGCCGGAGGACGGGGGCGATGCCGCGGAGACCGACTCCGGGCCGGACGCGCCCATCGAGGCTGCGACGGACAGTCCCACCGAAGTGGGCGCCGAGACGGGAGCCACGGAAGCCGGGGCGGCTCAGGACGCGGCGCAAGACGTGGCCGCGCAGTGACGCTCGCCGTCCGTCACTGCACTCCGCTGCAGTAGATCGTCAGGCCGCAGCTGATCTGAGGCCCCGGGGGAAGGTTGTCGTCGCAGGTCGGCTTGCAGCAGGTCTGCTGGTAGCTCACGTCACCCGTCGGGCAACAGATGCCGCTCTGGTTGGTCGTGCCCGGCGGGCAGCAGGCGCCCTCCTGACAGACGGTGCCGGCGGGGCAGCAGTCGAGGAGGCTGCCGCACTGGTCCGGATGGTTGCAACCGGCGTCGCCGTAGTGGGCGCACGTCAGCGGGACGCACTGCGAGCACGCGTTGTTCTGGCAAACCTGTCCCGTCGGACAAGGCGCGCACGTCGCCTGCTGCCCGCAGCCGACTCCGACCGGAGCGCAGCCCGTCACGAGCCCGGCGTCGATCGCCGCCGCACAGTCGAGCGGCGTGCAGCAGCCCCCGTCGTAACAGGTCTCACCCGAGCCGCAGGTCGAGCAGCTCTTCTCTTGCCCGCACCCGAGGTCGACCTCGCCGCAGCCGTGGACGAGCCCCGCGTCCTGCGCGGCGGCGCAGGTGAGCGGCGTGCAGCAGCCGCCGTCGTAGCAGTCTTCGTTCGTTCCACAGGTTCCGCAGGTGACGGCCGGGCCGCAACCGTTGCTCACCGAGCCGCACGTGGTGCCGCCGCAGGCCGGCGCCGTGCACGCCGTGCACGTGCCGTTGTCGCACTTGGTCGCGCCGGTGCACGTCCCGCACTGCACGGTGGCGCTGCCGCACGCGTTCTCCACGGACCCGCAGCTGGCGCCCGGGCCACCGGCCTCGCCGGCGTCGTCGACCTTGCACTCCGGGGGCGTCGCGCCGCACATGTTGCCAAAGCACTGCTGCCCCGTCGGGCAAGAGCAGACCTTCGTGTTGCCGCAGCCGTCCGCGATCGTTCCGCAGAGGTTCACGTCCTTGTTCGGCGCGCACGTGAGGGGAGAGCAGCCCGCGTCGCTGAGGCCGGCGTCGCTGATGGTCTGGGCCTGGCACAGGTTGTTCACGCAGTCTTGCCCGGCGTCGCAGCCTCCGCAGCTGATGGCCACGCCGCAGGAGTCCGTGCTGCCGACGCCGCACTTTCCGGCGCAGGTCGTCGTGGGGGCCTGACAGGTCTGCGTCGGCGGGTTGCCCTGGTTGCTCAGGCAGACCTGGCCCTTCGCACACGGCGTTCCACAGGCGATGATCGCGCCCGAGCACGTCGTGTAGTGACCGCACTGGATGCCCGGCGGGCAGGTGTCGGAGCAGCCGCCGGCCTCGGACGCGGGCGCCGGCTCGCCCAATCCGCCGTCGCCGGGAGAATCACCGCGGGTGCCGTCGAAGGCTCCCGCGCCGTCGGCCGTCGCGTCGTCACCGCCGTGATCGCCGCCGGACGAGCTCGTGCTCCCGCACGAGGCCAGCGCGCCGAATGGCGAGACGCTCACCAAGACGATCGCGCAAAGCGTCGCCCATCGAGCAGAGGTCATGGCGCTCCCTCGACAAAAGATAGGGGACTCTCACGAGCGCGGCAAACCGACGGGCGGCCTTCCTCGCCGTCGCGTCACCGCCGCCAGTGCGACGAACAGCAGAAGGATGCGCGATGTGGGTGCGTGCCGCCCTCGCGGTCGGGCGACGGAGCAGTCCGTCGACGGGTCTCCGTCGCATCCGCCGCCACCGACGTCGTCACCGCCGCCGCCGCTGCCGCTGCACGAGTCGCCCGAGTCCTCCGACGAGTCCCCGCCGCAGCCGTCGTCGGACGACGAGTCGACCGCGGCGCTGACCACGTCGCCGACCGTCGAGGCGACGCCGCCCCCGGGGTCGGTGTTTCCGCCGCTGCTCGACGCGGTATTCCCGCCCGAGGAGCTGGTCGCTCCACCGCCCGGCGGCGTCGGCGTACCGCCGCCGCTCCCGCCGCCGCACGACTCGGCGTAGCCGGAGCAAGTCACGACCGGTCCCGTCGCCGCCGCCGGGGCGCCCGCGTCGGAGTCCGTCGAGAGGCCCGTGTCGGTGCCGAACATGCCGGGAGAGAGGACGCTGCGCGAGCGCGTCAACCACGCATTCGCCGGCGCCGTGCCGGAGAGCGCGATCGCGAGGTCGTCCGACGTGGCGCCGCACCGGAGGTCGTCCGGCGATACCTCGCCGTCCGTTGGTGCCTCCACGCACGCCGCGTCCCCGACCTTCGTGAGCGCCCCGGCGGGGCACGCGATGGCCACCGGAGAGAGGCTCGTCGCCACCGCGGCGGCGGCCGCGGAGCACGACTGGGGTGCGCCGGAGGCGTCCCCGTAGGTCCAGGCTCGGGAGAAGTAGGTGGGAGCGAGCGCGGGAACCGGCCCGGCGCTCGGGACCGGCTCACCCTCGAAGAGCTCCGGATGACCGGCGGTCTCCACGAGCCACGCCCCGGGGTTGGTCGTCAGCAGGGTCTCGCTGACCGGCGCGTAGGTGGACGTGCCATCCGCTTGCCAGAGGAGCAGCGACGGATCGAGGGCCACGCTCGCAGCCGTCCCCATCGTGATGCTCCCCGTCGAGAAGACGTAGGCCGTGACGCTGACGGTGACCGATCCGGAGGTGAGCGCGAGGGGGATGTTGAAGGGGCTCGTGTCGACGACGCGCACCGTCCGCGTCACGACGTCGGGCGCCGGGTTCGAGTAGAGGAGGGCCACGAAGCTGTCGCCGTCTGCCCCGGCCGTGTCGACGAGCGGGGCGAGATCGCTCGTCATCGCGAGCCCCCACCCGGAGAGCGTCGTCGCCAGGGATGCCGCATCGGAGGCGGTCGCGACCGCGTCGGGTGCCGTCGTCACGACGTGCGACGGGTCTCCGTCGAGCTCCACGCCGCCCGCCCCACACGGCGGCGACACGTCCGGCGGCACCACACGAGGGGCCGTCGCGTCCTCCAGCGACTCGAGCCACGCGTCCGAGGCGAGGTCCACGAAAGCGCTCGGCTTCACCGGAACGATCCACGCGAAGGCCGTCGCGCCGCCGTGAACGTGGAGTGACACCCACCGCGACGTCCGTGCCCCGGTCGAAGCGACGACGACGCGGACGTCGTTCGTCGACGACGCGCCGGGCGGCGACGTGACGATCGCGCCCATCGCCCCGGCGCGCCCCGTGATGAGCGCCGCGGCGAGCACGCCGCCGGCGACGACGATGAATCGGAGCCCCGCCACGCCGTGCATGCATCGCAAGCGACGTGCCTCGCGGCGGGGCGTCGATCACTCGAAGCGCAGCGCGTCGATCGGATCGAGCTGCGAGGCCTTCCTCGCCGGGTAGATGCCGAAGACGATGCCTACCAGCCCGCTGAATCCGACCGACACCGCGATGACGTCGGGCTGGAGCAGCACCGGCCAGTGGAAGCGCTGCGCGAGCCACGTCGCGGTGCCGACGCCGAAGGCGACGCCGATGAGGCCCCCGGCGATCGAGAGTGAGAGGGCCTCGATCAGGAACTGCGTCAGGATGTGATGAGGCTCGGCGCCGACCGCCATGCGGATGCCGATCTCGCGGGTTCGCTCGGTCACGCTGACGAGCATGATGTTCATGATCCCGATCCCGCCGACGAGCAGCGACACCGCGGCCACGCTCGCCAGGAGCAGCGTCATCGTCTGCGTCCCTTGCTGCCGCGCGTCGGCGATCTCGCTGAGGTTCCGGATGCTGAAGTCGTCGTCCTCGCCCGGCGCCACGTGGTGTCGGTCACGGAGGAGAGCGGTGATGTCCTGTTGCGCGCGCGAGGTCGTCTCGGAGGCGGTCGCCTCCACCATGATCTGGCCCTGGAGGAACTTGCCCAGGCCGCCCTGAACCTTCTGGGCGAAGGTGGTGAAAGGGATGAAGGCGGCGTCGTCGTAGTCCTGACCGGTGGCGGACTGTCCTTTCTTGGCCGTGACCCCGACGATGGTGAAGGGCGTGTTGCCGACGCGCACCATCTGCCCCACCGGGTTCGCGCTCGGGCCGTAGATCTTGTCGACGACCGTCTGCCCGAGGACGATGACCTTCGCGCCCCCGTCCACGTCACCCTGCGTGAAGGGGGAGCCCAGCGCGATCGGCCAGTTCCGAATGTCGAAGTACTCCGGCGAGGTGCCGGTCACCCCCGTCGTCCAGTTCTGGTCCTCGCTCACCACGGGCAGACTGGATCGGAGCGAAGGCGCCGCCTGTTTCACGGTGGCGACCTCGGTGCGGATGGCGGCGAGGTCGTCCCACGTGAGGGTCGGCATCGAGCCGTAGCCCCCCTTCACGCCGCTCGAGCTCGTCGACCCGGGGAGGATGATGAGGATGTTCGTCCCCATCGCGGCGAACGCCTGCTCGACCTGCGCCTTGGCCCCGGCGCCGATGGCCATCATCGCGATGACCGCGCCGACGCCGATGACGATGCCGAGCGTCGTGAGAAACGCCCGGAGCTTGTTCCGCAGAATGGCGCGGAGCGCGACGCGCAGGGTGAGAAAGGGGTTCACGATACCGCCCGCGCGATCATCGGCTCCTGGCGGTCGTCGGAGAGGACGAGACCGTCCTTCATGTGCACGACCCGGGATGCGTAGGCCGCCACGTCGGCCTCGTGCGTCACCAGGACGACGGTGATCCCCGAGCGCCAGAGGCCCTGGAAGATGGCCATGACGTCCACGCTGGTGCGGGAGTCGAGCGCGCCGGTGGGCTCGTCGGCCAGGATGACCTTCGGCTCGTTCACGATCGCGCGAGCGATGGCGACGCGCTGCTGCTGTCCGCCGGAGAGCTGGTTGGGGTGGTGGTGCATGCGGTTCGCCAGGCCTACCCGGGCCAGCGCCTCCGTGGCGCGCTTGCGGCGGGCTCGCCCTCCGAGGCCTCCGTATTCCAGAGGAAGCTCGACGTTCTCCAGCGCCGTCGTGCGCGCGAGCAGGTTGAACTGCTGGAACACGAAGCCGAGCACGTGGTTGCGGATCCGCGCGAGCTCGCCGCGGCCCATCCCCGACACGTTCTGGCCGGCGAGGATGTACGTGCCCTGGGTCGGCCGGTCGAGGCAGCCGATGATGTTCATGAGCGTCGACTTGCCGGAGCCCGACGAGCCCATGATCGCGATGAACTCGCCGGTCTCCACGTGGAGCGAGACGCCGTCGAGCGCGCGCAGGGCGACGTCACCGGTGTTGTAGACCTTGGTGATGCCCGCGAGCTCGATGACGCCTTCGCGCATGGCAACCCTCAGAAGAGCCGTCGCGTCGTCGCGCCCGGCGTCGCCGACGGGCTCCCGTCCGGCCCGGTCGAGTCCACCACGACCTGGTCGCCCTCCTTGAGATCGCCGTCGAGGATCTCGGTGACCGTCCCGTCGGTGAGCCCGGTGTGGACGGTGACCATCTGAGGCGTGCCTCCACCGCGCACCACCCAGACCGTCTTCGCCTCCTTCACCGGGGGCGCGTCCTTGGGGTCCTTGCCGTCCTTGCCTTCCCTCGGCTCCTTGCCCTCGGGCGGCTCGCCTGCCGTCGCCGCGGACGCCGACCCGTGGGGACGGTGCCCGTGGTGTCCCTCGGCCGAGCCGCTGCCGGCCAGTGCGGGCGGAGCACGGAAGCGGAGCGCGGCGTTGGAGACGGCGAGCGCGTCCCGTCGCTCGTCGTAGACGATGGTCACGTTCGCGGTCATGCCGGGGCGGAGGCGCAGGTCGGAGTTGTCGACGTCGATCACCGCGTCGTAGGTGACGACGTTCTGCAGCGTGGTCGCCGCGTTGCGGATCTGGCGGATGGTGCCGTTGAACCTCTGGCCGGGGAACGAGTCGACGGTGAAGTAGGTCTTCATGTCCACCTGGAGGCGTCCGACGTCCCCCTCGGACACGTTGGTGTCGACCTGCATCTTGGTCAGATCCTGCGCGATCGTGAAGAGCGTCGGCGCCGACAGCGAGGCGGCCACGGTCTGTCCGGTGTCGACGCTGCGCGAGATGACGACGCCGTCGATGGGCGAGATGATGCTCGTGTACGAGAGGTTCACCTGTGCCGTGTTGAGCTGCGCCGCGGCCTGCGCGAGCTGCGCGTTCGCGGCGTCGATCGCGGCGTGGGTCGTCGCGACGTTCGCCTCCGCGGTGTCGAGGTCCTGCTGGGCGGCGAGGTTGGCCTCCTTGAGGGACTTCGTGCGCGCGTACTGCAGGTCCGCGTTGTGCGCGTTGGCCTTCGCGGTCACGACGCCCGCCTTGGCCTGGAGGTAGTTCGCCTGCGCCTGCTGCACCGACGCCTCGAAGAGCTGGGGGTCTATCTTCGCGACGAGCTCGCCCTTCTTCACGTGCGAGTTGTAGTCGGCGTAGAGCTTCGAGATCCGCCCCGAGACCTGCGTCCCGACCTGCACCGTGACGAGGGCCGACAGGGTTCCGCTCGCGGTGACCTTGCCGACGATGTGGCGCTTCTCGACCGGCGCGGTCTTGTAGACGACCTCCGGCGGCCGGTGGGCTTCGCGGTAGCGCCAGTAGACCACCCCCGCGGTGGCGAGGATGACGAGGACGGCGAGCCAGACGAGTCGGTTCTTCATGGCAGGGGAGAGCCGCGTTCTGTTCTACATTGCTCCGGGATGTCCGACGGACGAAAGACCGACGCGGCGGGGCAACCGCTGGTCATCGTGAATCCGCGCTCCGGAGGGGGCAGAGCCGGGCGCACGTTCAGCGACGTGAGGGGGGTGCTCGAGCGCCGGCTCGGTCCGCTCGACGTGGCCTTCACGAAGGAGCCCGCGCACGCCATCGAGCTCGCGCGGGTGGCGGCCGCCGGGGGCACGCCGCTCGTCATCGCCGTCGGCGGCGACGGGACGCTGCACGAGGTCGCCAACGGCGTACTCGACGCGGGCGTCGGCGACGGGACGGCGGTGGGATACGTGGGGCAGGGGACCGGCGGCGATTTCCGGCGGACGCTGGGGGTCGAGCACCGGCTCGACGCGTACGTCGAAGCGATCGCGTCGGGACGCCGGCGCGCGGTCGACGTGGGGAAGCTGCGCTACCGCGCGCGTGATGGCCGCGAGGCCAGCCGCTGGTTCGTGAACATCCTCTCGGCGGGGATGGGCGGCCTCGTCGACCAATACGTGTCGGACACGACCAAGGCCCTCGGCGGCAAGGTGGCGTATTTCTGGGCGAGCACGCGCGCGCTCGTCAACTGCCAGCGCGCACGGCTCCGGTGCGACGTGTCGCTGGAGGGCGAGCGGCACGAGCGCAGCGTCGACACGTTCATGATCGCCATCTGCAACGGCCGTTACTTCGGCAGCGGGATGCACGTCGCTCCGATGGCGAAGCCGGACGACGGCCGCTTCGAGGTCGTGTCGATGGACGCGTCCGGCAAGCTCGCCTTCGCGGCTTTCTCGCAGCGCATCTACGAAGGCAAGCACCTCGGCGCTCCCGGGGTGCAGCACTTCGCCTGCGATCGCATCGCCATCGACCTGGAAAACGAGCGCGCGCGGGGCGTATTCCTGCTGGACGTCGACGGGGAGCCACTGGGAGGGCTGCCGCTCGAGGTCGAGCTCGTGAAGAAGGCGCTCACGCTCAGAGTGTGAGAACGAGGCGCGGCCCTGCCAACGGACCTCGTCGGCAGGGAGGTACGGTTCGTCGGATCAGGCGTCGGACGGGGCGACTAGCTCGCGCAGCAGATCGAGCCCCGGGGTTCGCTTCTTCGCGGCCACGTCCCAGACGAGCGAGCGGACGCGCGCGTTCACCGGGGTCGGGATCCCGTGCTGCCGCCCACGCTCGATGACCTCTCCGTTGAGGAAGTCCACCGCCGGCTCGCGTCCGCGTTCGATGGCCGCGAGCATCGAGCTTCGCATCCGGCGGAAGCGCAGGCCGACGGCGTAGAGGAGCGCGTGCTTGGCGAGCAGCGCCGGCGAGCCGCTCGCCCGTCGCTCGTCCTCGGTGAGCGCGATCCACTCGAGGTCCAGCGTGCCGCTCACCTTCTCCAGCGTGACTTGCTCGCGCCGGGCGACCTGCACGACCTCGGTCATCACCTCGAGGGCCAGGCGGCGGACGAAGCGGTGCTGCAGCAGCGCGCCGAGGCGGTCGCCGCCCAGGGTTCCCATCGAGCTGATGGCGCAGTTGATCGCGAGCTTGCTCCACCGCTTGCCGGCGAGGTTCCGGGTGATCTCGGTCGGCCCCACGCACTCGAGGATGCGGGCGAGCTCCTCGAGGCGCGCGTCGGAGGTTCCGTCGAGGCGGCCGACGGTGAACCCTCCCGCCGCCGTGCGGTCGTAGAGCCCCGGCTCCGGCATCGCCGCGCCCCAGGCCACCACGGCGCCGACCGTCCGCGCATCGCCGGCGATCCGCGCGACGCGCGCTTCACAGAGGCCGTTCTGGAGACAGAGCATGACGCCGTCCGGCGCGAGGGACGGAAGCGCAGAGCGCGCCGCCTCCTCGACGTGGGTCGGCTGCGTGGCGAGCACGACGACGTCGAAGGGCCCTTCGGGCAATCGCCGCTGGATCGCGCCGGCCACCGAGCGCGCCGGCCCGTCGCCCCGCAGCTGAAACCCGCGGGCGTCCACCGCGTCGGCGATCGCGGCGTTGGACGAGTAGGCGGTGACTTCTTGACCGGACTCGAGCAGGTGCGATGCGACGATCCCGCCGACCGCACCGCATCCCATGACGAGGAAGCGGAGGGGCATTTCGCGCGGGAGTATCGCGACAATGACCTCCGAAGGGAAGAGGCGCCTACCGCCGCAGCGGCTCGGCCTCGCTGACCTTGATGACGCGGCCCCCGAGCGAGGCGCCGTTCAGCTTCTCGGCGGCGCTCTTCGCTTGCGCGGGCGTGGCCATCGTCACGAAAGCGAACCCCCGGCTCCGGCCCGTGTACCGGTCCTGAACGAGGTGCACCTCGGTCACGTCGCCTTGCCCGGCGAAGGCGGCGCGAAGGATGTCCTCGGTCGTCTCGTGAGACAGGTTTCCGACGAACAGCCGAGCCGCGTTCACGAGGGCAACTTAAGTCCGGGGACGCGTACCGGCAAAGTTCGCGGCGAGCTCGAGCGTGCACACACGTGGGTTCTCTGTCGCGACTGCGCGCAGGCGGTCGCAGAAAAGTGCACCGCCCGAGCTGGACGTGCCCGCTCGGTCAAGGAATGAAGAGGACTCCCGCGGAGTGGTCCGCGGCGGAGCACCAAGTCCATTGAAGAAGCATCTGTCGACGGCCCCCGCTGCGGAAGTGGCGGACGGGGATGCGATCGCTGCGTACTACGGGAAAATCGGGCGCGTCGCGCTCCTCACGCGCGAAGGTGAGGTGGAGCTCGCGCGGCGCATCGAGACCGCGGAGGCGAAGATCGTCGAGGCGCTCGTCGCGACGCCGGTCGCCGTGTCCGCGCTGAACGAGGTGGGGGACGAGCTTCGCGCGGGCAAGCTCCGCTCGCGCGACGTGACCCGACATCCGGTGGACGAAGAGGACGAGGCCGGCGCGCGGGAGCGGCTGCTGCCGCTCTTCGCCCCGCTCCGGGAGCTCGAGCGTTCGTGGCGCCGGCAGGCCCCCAGCGCGCGTCCGACCCGCGCCGACGCCAACCGGCGCGCCGCAGCCTGCGCCGCGCTCGAGGAGCTCCGCTTGACGAAGACGGTCCTCGTCCGCGTCGTCGGTCGCATGCGCGACGGCTCGGGCGAAGGCGGACCGCGCGCGACGAAGGCGGCGTTGGCCGCGGTTCGCGCGGGGGAGCTGGCGGCCGAGCGCGCGAAGGCCGAGCTCATCGAGGCGAACCTGCGGCTCGTGGTCTCGATCGCGAAGAAGCACGTGGGCCACGGGCTCCAGCTCGGGGACCTCATCCAGGAGGGGAACATCGGCCTCATGCGCGCCGTCGACAAGTTCGACTACAAGCGCGGCTTCAAGTTCTCGACGTACGCGATGTGGTGGATAAGGCAGGCGATGACGCGCGCGCAGGCCGATCAGGGGCGGACGATCCGCACGCCGGTGCACATGGTCGAGGCGGGCAACCGGGTCGCCGCCTGCCGCAGCCGGCTCCTGCAGGCGTACGGCCGCGAGCCGACGGTGGAGGAGACGGCCGAAGCGCTGGGCCTGTCGGTGGAGAAGGTCGAGGTCGCGCTGAGGTCCCGCCGCGAGCCGGTGAGCCTGGAGACCCCGGTGGGCGACGACGAGAACGCGCGGCTGGTCGACTTCGTGGCTGACACCGACGGCGAGGACGCGCTCCGCACCCTGACGCGGAAGCGATTCGTCGAAGGGGCTCACGATCTTCTGGCGACGCTGAGCCAGCGCGAGGCCGCGGTCCTCCGCATGCGGTTCGGTCTGGACGGCGAGAACGAGCGGACGCTCTCGGAGATCGGCGAGTCGTTCCACCTGACGCGTGAGCGCATCCGGCAGATCGAGACCCAGGCGCTGCGGAAGCTGCGCCTGCCGATCCGCGCGAAGCGTCTACGTTCGATGGTCGAACGCTGAGGTTCTAGACGGGCGGAGGTCGGACCGAAGAGGAGCCGTTGGTCTCGGTCGGCGGCGCCGCCTCCGCCGCCGGGGGGCGGGCGCTGGGCGTCTTCTCCTTGTCCTTCTCCTTCGTCGGCTCCTTGGCCGGCTGCTCGCTGCCGACCTCGAGCTCGCACTCGCCGAAGACGACCTGCATCTTGCCGTTCGGCGGCGCCAGCTTCACCTCGAGCGACTTGGCGCGGATGATCGTGTTGTCCTTCACCGAGCCGGAGAGCTGCACCAGATCGGCGTCGAACTCGCCGGCGAGCTCGCCCTGCGACTTCATCTCGCCGACCTTCACCTTGCCGTGGACGGCCCCGCTCGTGCTCACCGAGAGAGCTGGCGCCGTCAGATCACCCTCGATGCGTCCCTTCACCTCGATGGGGCAGTCCGAGGTCAGCGAACCTTTGAACTGCGTGCCTTCCTCGACCAGCGTCTTCCGACCGTTCATCGCTGCCTCCCGCCTTTGCCGCCGCTTCGTTCGGTGGGCCGTTCCTTCTTCGGTTGAATCTTCATGCGCAGGATGCACCCCGGCTCGAACGCGAAGCGGGTGTTCTCGGCCGGCTGCTCGACCGTGCCGACGATGGAACCACCCGTCGTGACCACGAGCTGCGTCACCCCGATGATGCCCGGGCTCTCCCGCTCGACGAACTTGCCGTGGACGGTGATCTTGCCCGCGCCCCGGATCTGGCAACCCGAGAGCATCCCGGCCTTGCCCACCACGAGCTCGGTGCCCTCGCCCAGGGCGATCGTGCACTGCTCGAAGAGGCTCTCGATCTCCACCGACGCGCCGGAGTCGAACTCGAGAGCGGCGTTGCGCAGCACGTCTCCCTTGCCGAAGTAGCGCTTGATCCGACCCGACGCGTCCCCGGCGGGCTGCAGCCCCGGTGCGTCGGCGTTCGTCAGGTTGGCGCCCTTGATGTTGACCCCCTCGAGCTTCGCGTCGCGAAGGCGCGCGCCGACCAGGCTCGCCTCCTCGAGGTTCGCATCGGTGAGGATGGCGCTCGTGAGGTCGGCCTCGTCGAGCTTCGCCGTGGACAGGTCCGCGTCGGAGAGGTCGGCGTGGGAGAGCTGCGCGGCGACGAGGTTGGCGCCGCCCATTTTGGCCGAATCGAGCTGCGCGTGGGTGAGCCGCGCTCCGCCGAGGTCGGCGCCCTGGAGGTTCGCCCCCTCGAGGTTCGCCCGGTTCAGGTTCGCGCCGACGAGGATCGCCCCCTGGAGATTCGCCCCCTCCAGGTCCGCGTTCTCGAGGTTCGCCTCGCGGAGATCGGCCCCCGCCAGGAATGCTTCGCGAAGGCTGGCGTTCTTGAACACCGCCTTGGCGAGGCGCGCTCCCTCGAAGTTCGCTCCGTCGAGATCGCACCGGCGGAAGCTGACCCCCTCGAGCATGGCCTTGGGCATGGCCAGGCCGCGAAGGTCGGCGCGTTCGACTTTCTCGCCGCTCTTGATCTTCCTGAGGACGACGTCTGCGGTGAGCTCGGGCATGATGGTCTCTCTTCCCTCCTCGGAACGTCAGGGCTGCGCCACGTACTTGTCGCGCGCCTCCTCGAGGAACGACTCGAGGTGGACGAGCTTCTTGTCGAACGGCAGGCGTTCGATCTCCTTGATTCGGTCGACCTCACCGAGTCGTGCCAGGACGAGCTGGATGTCGAGGAGCGTCTGCGCGCGTGCCTTTCGCAGCTCCTTCTTCTGCTCGTCGGCCTCGCGCGTCCACGACCTGGCGGCGGACTCGAACGCATCGTGCTCGCGGCGGAGGCGTGCGGTCAGCTCGGCCACCTTCTCACGCTCGTTGGCCCGGGTCGCGTCCGGGATGGACTTGCGGACCTGCTCCTTGTAGGCGGCGAAGCGAGCGACGATGTTGCGCGCCATCGCCTCGTCGATCCCCGTGGTCGCCGCGATGTCGCCGGGGGTCGCGAGCAGCATCGCTTCGAGGGTCGTCAGCCCCGCCGCGTAGAGCTTGTCGATGGTGATCTTCTTCACCTCGGGCACCTGAAGGAGCAACGATTGCAGGATGACCGCCTCGCGCTGGGACCGGTCGAGGTCGAGCGCGAAGGCCTGCGGCATCACGGTGCTCAGGGCCTCGTACGCCTTGAGGATGGAGGCGCGCCGCTCGCCGTCGATGGTGCGAGCGCCGTTCCCCGGCGTGCCCGTCAGCGCGGCCGAGAAGGTGTCGAGTGCGGTGCACAGCTCGGAGAGCTCGAGCTTGTCCGCCGCGCGACGCAGCGACTTCAACGCGGGCTCGCAGATGCCGATCCAGTCGGCGGTCGCGTCGCTCCAGCGCAGGTCGATCAGGAAGTCGCGTACTTGGCGGACATGGTTGGCCGCGAGCTGCGCGAAGAGAGAGCGCACCTCGGCCAGGTCCGTGAGCGAGACGTCGATTCTCGGCGAGGAGCCGGGCTCGCGCTCGAGCGCGGCGAAGCCCTGATCGAGATCGCTCGAGAGGAGGCGCTCGAAGGTGTCCGCGATGGACGACACGCCGTCGCCGGGCGTCATCGCCGGCGCGGCCGGGCGCACGGACTGCGGCGGCGCCTCGAGCTTGAGCGTCGGCGATTTCGACGCGAAGGTCTGCGGGGGAGCGGCGGCGGTCGGACCGGGCACGGTGGGCGGCGCCGGGGGCGCCGCCGGCGCGGGGGCGCTCGCGGTCGGCGCGGGCGCGGCGGGCTTCGCCGGTGCGCCGATGTTGATCGTCGGCGCCGCGGGCCGGGCCTGCGACTTCGGGCCGGCGCCGATCTCGATCGTCCGCGAGACGATGACCGACGGTGGCGCCGCCACCGGGGCCTTCGGCGGTGGCGCCGCGGGCTTCGTGGCCTGTGCGTCGGGTTTGGGAGGCGCGGATGCACCGCTGCCATCGTCGGGCCGCTTGGTGAAGACGCTCATCGCCGAATAGCGAGGATACCAATCTCTCGCCGTCCACCATCTGAAGGTGAAGGGTCCCCCGTCGATCGCGTCCACATCGCACCACAGGTTGGCGGCGAGTCCGCCGTGACCATCGCGTCACCGGCCGGGGGCGGTCTGGGAGCGGTCTGGGACACTGCGTCGAAGGGAGGGGATTCCGCCGTCGACGACGCCTCGAGTCGCCTAGACTCGCGCCATGCGTTGTCCCCGCGACGGTGCCGACCTGGTGGCCAGGATCTACGAAGCCAACATCGAGATCGACGAGTGCCCCGCATGCAAGGGGACATTCCTCGATCAGGGAGAGCTCGAGCGCATCCAGGTGGCGGTCGAGAAGGACCACCGCGAGGCCCTCTCCCGCCCCGTCGACTCGGTCCGCGCCGAGATGGCCGCCGAACGGGAGGAGGCCCTGCCGCTCGTCGACTGCCCGAAGTGCGGCACGTCGATGGAGCGTCGTCGCTATGGATTGGGCTCTCAGACGGTGATCGATGCCTGTCCGGAGGGACACGGTCTCTGGCTGGACCGGGGTGAGCTCGAGGAGCTCGAGCAGTTCTACGAACGCAGCCAGGACGAGGTGAAGATCCCCCTCATGTGGCGCGTCTGGGCGGCGGTGAAGGGCAAGCTCGCGTCGAACGCGACGAAGAAGAAGAGCTGACGTACCCCCGACCGAGTCCTCAGAGCGCCTTCGCGCAGCGGACGCCGACGTTCGCGCTTCTCGTCGCGGGGGCGTAGCCCTGGCGGACCTGCGTACGCACGACGTTCGGGTCGCTGCTGAACCACCCGCCGCCACGGGCGACCTTCTGATCGTGGGCGCACGCGATGGTCGCGTCGTACATGCAGTAGTCCGACGACGTCCATTCCCAGACGTTGCCCGTGACGTCGTGGAGGCCCTCCGGGGTCGAGCCCGCGTCGAACGAGCTCACGTCGCACGTCCCTTCGTTTCGCCGGCCCCAGCACACGCGGCCACTGGGAGAGGTGTTCCCCCACGCGTACAGGCGCTTCGGCTTGCCGCTCGCGCCGAACTCCCACTCGTCCTCGGTGGGGAGGCGTCGTCCGAGCCACGCGCAGTAGGCCGCCGCCTCGGGCTGCGTGATGCAGTTGATGGGGTTCCGCTCGCGGCCCGCTCGCCCCGTGTTGCAGAACTCGTCCGTCCCGGCCGGGGCACACTGGCCGGCGGTCACGCAGCGCGCGTACTGCACGACCGTCACCTCGTCGACCTGGAGAAAGAAGCTCGGGAACGACACGTCGTGCACCGGTTTTTCGTCGATTGCTCCGGCATCGGACCCGAGGGGGAAGACGGCCCCCGGGAAGAGCACCATCGGCGACTCCTTCGCCACCTCGAGGCCGGCCGCGCGCGCGACGTCGGCGGGGATCGCCGCGGAAGCGGCGGCCGCCGACCCCGATGCGGAGGGTGGGGGAGACGGTGTGGGCAACGGCGCTGGCGTGGCGGGGGTCTCCACCGGTCGATGCGTCGTCCAGAGCCAGGCCCCTCCACCGCCGACCGCGACGCCGAGGACGACGACGGCGGGCCACATCCGGCCCCTCGACGCCGCCGGCCGCTCCGGCACCGCGCCCGTCACGGAGGTCGCCGGCGCGGTGACCACCGGCGCCGGCGCCGCGGCGACGGGTGGCGATGGCTGCGCGAGGCCCTTCTCGGTCTCGGTACCGACGAAGAACGGGCGAGCGCGCTTCGGCCCCGCCGCCGCCGCGAGCACGCCCGGGGACACCGGCACCGTCGCCCCCCTGGCGAGGCCCGCCGACACCGGGGCTCGCGACAGCACCGGCTCCAGCGCCGCGAACGCGGCGCGGGCGTCCTGGAAACGGGCCGCGGGATCCCGCGCCACGCAGCGCGCGAACCACGCGTCGAAGCCCTCCGGCAGCGTCCCGTGGCCGAGATCCGCGGCCCGGAGCGAGGCCGGATCGAGCGGCTCCAGCGTGAGCTCGCGCAGGAACTCGGTGATCGAGGGCGAGTCGAGGTGCGCCGTCCGCCAGTACCAGCTCCCGGTCAGCAGGTAGTATGCGATGAGCCCGAGGGCCCAGACGTCCGTCGGCGGCGTGATCTTCGGGCCGCGCGAGGTCTGCTCCGGCGCCATCCACAGCGGCGTGCCGAGGGCGGCGGTCCCCGTCGCGCGGACGTCGGCCGCGGCGCGGGCGATGCCGAAGTCGAGCACCTTGACGGTGAAGGCCTCGCCCGGGCGGCGCGACCTCGCGAGGAAGACGTTCTCGGGCTTGAGGTCGCGGTGGACGATGCCGGCGTCGTGCGCGGCGGCCACGGCGTGGCAGAACATCCGCAAGATCTCGAGCGCGTCGCCCGGCGCGACGCGGCCGATGCGCATCACGTGATCCGCGAGATCCTCGCCTTCGAGCAGCTCCATCGCGATCCACGGAGCGCCGGTGGCCTCGTCGACGCCCGCCGAGATGACGTTGACGACGTAGTCGCTCTGGATGCGAGCCCCCGCCCGCGCCTCCTGCTCGAAGCGACGGCGCATGGCGTCGTCCTGCACGTACTGCGGGTGCATCAGCTTGAGGGCCCGCATGGCCCCGGTCGACCGCTGCTCGGCGACGTAGACGGCGCCCATCCCGCCCTCCTTCAGCGCGCGCACGATCTTGAACTCCCCCGCGAACACGTCGCCGGGGGAAGGACGCGAGAAGGACATGCCCGCGCCAGCGTAGCGCCCGCGGCTGGTGCGTCGCGGGAGAATCCGCTATGCGGCCGTCTGTCCGATGGCCCCCTCCGATCCCCGCATGATTCCCCCCCCGCCGTCGTCGCGCCGTACGCCGCCGACGGAGGGCACCTTTTTTCGCGATCTCTTCGGCGACCTCGCGGTGCACATCGACTGGCTGGAGCAGGTCATCGAAGGCGTGCCCGAGTCGGGCGCGTCCGAGCAGCTCCGCGGCTGGGCCAAGGCGCTCCGCGACCTCCAGCGGGCGCTCGAGAACGTGCAGGCGCACCTCTTCGACAAGCAGTTCGCGAAGCTCTTCGAGCTCGACGCGCCGCTCGCGGCGTTCCTCAGCCGGCTCTACGCTTGGTGCGAGGAGATCTCCGGGGACTTCGAGGAGCTGGCGGGCAAGCTCAGGCGGGGCGAGCCCGTGCTCGGGCTCTTCTCGCGCAAAGCGGTGAACGACTCGTTCGCGCACTTCCAGCAGCTCAGCGAGGCGCTCCGCGAGTCCCTCTCCGAGTCGCGGCCCATGACGCCGGAGACTCAGGCCGCCTGGAAGACGTTCGACACGGACTTCGAGGAGCTGCTCTGGGCGACCGAGTGGCTGCACATGAGCCTGGCCGCCGCGCCGGGAGCGTGAACGGTTCGCCAGGAACCTGACGATTCACGCGCCGTCGCGCATACTCCGGGCGTGAGCCTCGTTCGCCATTCGGGTCGCATCTTCCGGCTGCTGATGTCCGCCGCGTGGGCAGGCCTCATCGGCCACGTCGTCGTCTCGTGCTCGTCGAACAGCGCGATACCGCCCGAGCTCGGAGACTGCGTCAAGGTGGGCGACGCCGCCTGCACGACGCCGGATCCCGGCGGCGGCGGCGGCTCCGGCCCCGGGGGCGGCGACTCCGGTGGCGCGGGGGACACGGGCTCGGTCACGAGCGGGTGCGGGACCGCGCAGGCGCTGCTCGCCTCGGAGAACACGTCCTGCGTCCCGTGCGTCGAGGGCGAGGCCGAGGCGGGCGGCTCCGGATGCTGCGGGGCGGACATGGCGTGCTCGTCGCAGACGGCGTGCCTGAACCTGCTCCAGTGCATGGTGGGGTGCTCGGCCTCGGACACGACGTGCCAGAACACGTGCGAGAACACGAACCCGAACGGGGTGGCCGCCTACAACGACTTCGCGGCGTGTCTCGCGCAGAACTGCTCCCCCCAGTGCCCGACGCTGCCGACGGGCGGTACGGCGGATTTCTGAGCCGCCGGGAACTTGGCCCGCGGCGCCGCGCGGGGATAGCTCGGGGACATGCTCCGCGCGACCGCTCTCTCGTCGCTCGCCCTCCTCGTCGCCGTCGGCCTCGCGCCGGGCTGCGCAGGGAATCCGCTTCCCGGCACCCAGCTCGGCACCTTCAAGGTCACCGGCACGTCGACCACCAACACGTGCGGTCTCGGCGCGCCGAACCCCTGGACGTTCGACGTCCAGCTCTCGCAGAGCGGCACCACCGTGTACTGGAGCTGGATGGACGGCAGTGCGCCTCTCTCGGGGCCGGTGAACACCGAGTCGCACGCCAGCATTCAGGACAGCGTCTCGGGCAACGTCGACTCGACCGACGCATCCCTCGGGCCGTGCACCCTCGACCGCTCCGACGACCTCGAGATCACCCTCGCCGGCACCTCCTTCAGCGGGACCGTCTCCTACTCGTTCACGCCGGCCTCGGGGGCAACGTGCACGGATCAGCTGACGAGCGCCGGCGGCGAGTACGACGCGCTGCCTTGCACCGTGACCTACTCCGTCACCGCCACGCAGCAGTAGCCGCCACAGCCGCGCGAAGGTCGGCTAGTGTCCGCACCTCCATGGGTCAGCGTCTGCGGCGGCTGCGCCGTCTCGTCCTCGGCGATCGCCCGAGCGCGATCCTGCGCTTCCTCGTCCCGACGCTCGCCGCCATCGCGCTCGACGTGGCGCTGCGCTTCCGCTCGCTTCTCGTCTTCCCGCTGAAGGAGTGGGTCAACTACTTCGGCTCGTCCCTCGCGAGCGCCGGCTTCTGGGGTGGGTCGCTCTGGCTGATGTCGCGGCTCCTGCCGGCGCGGCGCTGGCCCGCACGCCTCGCGATCGCGCTCTACGTCGCGCTCTTCGTCTTCCCGCTGGCGACCTTCTCGTACGGCGGGCAGCTCCTCTACTTCCGGGTCTTCCACGCCTACATGGCGCGCGACACCGTCCGCCTCGGCATCGCCCTCCGCGGGACGCTGGGGGCCTGGCTGGCGTCGTGGGGCGCGTCGGTGGCGGTCATGCTCGTCATCGGCGTCGCGATGACGGCGCTGATCCTCTCGCAGGCCCGCAAGGCCGCGCCCCACGTCCGCCGAGCGACCGTCGCGCTGCCGCTCGCCGGCTTCTGCCTCTGCGCGTACTGCTTCTGGGTCGACTTCGTCGAGTCCCGCTCGCTGCAGGCGGCGCCCCCGGACACGTGCTTCATCCACGGCGTCGTGCACGCGCTGCACGACGGGATCACCGGCAAGGGGTGGGCACGTCGTCAGGGAATGGCGCTGCGCGATCCGGCCCCGCTGCCTCCGCTCCCCGTGCCGGCGCATCGCCCGAACGTCCTCCTCATCATCAGCGAGAGCGTGCGCGCCGACGCCATGTGCTCGGTGCCGTCGCAGGGGTGCACCGCGCGCTTCCTCGACGAGGCGGCCCCTGATCGCATCGGGCTAGGGCGGTTGACGTCGCAGTCGTCGGGGACGTTCACGTCGTGCGTCGTCCTCTGGACCGGCCTCGCGCCCGACGCCGACTTCGCGACGATGCATCACGAGCCCGTGCTCTGGGAGGTGGCCCGCGCGATCGGCTACCGCACCGCTTACATCAGCGCGCAGAACCTCCGCTACGACGACTTCGGCGCGTTCCTCGAGCGCGCGGGCATCGACGTGCAGGCGAGCGCGATCGACCTCGGGTATGCCGCCGACCCGCACATCGGCGCGCCCGACGAGAACGCGTCGGCGCGCCTCCTCTCGTTCGTGAAGAACGAGGTCCCCCCGGGCACGCCGTACTTCGCCGTTCTTCACCTCTCGAACACGCACTGGCCGTACCGCGTCGATCCGGCGCTCCAGCCCTTCGAGCCGCACGACGAGTCGCCGATGAGCGACGTGGAGCTCCTCCACAACCACTACCGGAACAGTGTCCTCATGCAGGAGCGCACGATGGCCGACCTCGTCCGCTCGCTGCGGGCGACGCCGGGCTGGGACGACACGGTGGTGATCTTCCTGTCCGATCACGGCGAGCAGTTCCGCGAGCATGGCGGGCTCTATCACCTGTCGTCGCTCTTCGAGGAGCAGGTGCGGGTACCGGGGTGGATCGTCGGGGGCACCGAGGGGCTCACCGCGCCCCAGCGCGCCGCGCTCGCCGAGTGGGGCCCGCGGCGAACCTACTCGCAGGACGTGAACGCGACCGTGCTGGATCTCCTGGGGGTGCTCGGGCAGCGCGGCTCGTTCCCGTTCGCCGACCGGCTGACGGGACGCTCGCTCGTGCGGCGTCCCGGCCCCGGCGAGCCGCGCGTCCTCCTGTCCACCGCGAGCGGCGTGTGGGAGCCGGACGACCCGAAGTACGGCGTCATGCAAGGCGATCTTCTCGCGGTGAAGTCCGCCTCGGGGGCGTGGTGGTGCTACGACATCGCGAACGACCCGGAGGAGCGGAACGCGCGGGGCATGATCCCGGGTTGCCCGGCGCTCATCGACCTCGGAACACGGCGGTTCACCTTCCGCTGAGGCGCGCGAAGCCGCCGCACCGGTGGCGAGGAGCCCGCGGCGACGCTGAATAGCCGAGAGCGCTGCTCCGTCGAAAGAGAGCGGGAGTCCATGTGCCGCGCCCTGGAAATGCCCGGGCTCGACGGCGGGCGGCCCTTGGGAGACAATCGTAAGAAGGAGGCTTTCCATGTTCTCTCGCTCGAAGCTTTTCGCAGCGATCGCTGCATCCTCGTTCGGCGCGCTCGTCGCGTTCTCCCCCGGCACCGCGCACGCCACGTACCTGTCGGCCTGCGGCAACATCGATCTGTCCGGGAGCGAGAGCTGCACGCTGGAGACCTCCGGCGGGTGCACCGCGCAGTGCACGCCGGTCAACGTCGACGTCTCCTGCGCCGCCACCCTCGAGGCGAGCTGCGGCGGCACCTGCCACGGGACCATCGACGCGAGCTGCAGCGGCACCTGCGAGAGCAGCTGCATGGCGAACTGCTCGCAGCCGAACTTCAGCTGCTCGGGCTCCTGCGAGACCGACTGCCAGGGCCACTGCTCGTCGCAGTGCCAGAGCGACGCGAACATGTCCGAGTGCACGGCTTCGTGCAACGAGTCGTGCGGCACGCAGTGCCAGGCGAGCTGCATGGGGTCGACCGGCGGCTGCTCGATGGCGTCCTGCCAGGCGTCCTGCCAGGGGAGCTGTCAGGCGCAGGCGAACTTCACCTGCGACATCAGCTGCCAGGAGATGGGGTACGCGAGCTGCCAGTCGATGGTCACCGGCGGCTGCAACACGCAGTGCTCGCAGCCGGAGGGCGCGCTCTTCTGCAACGGGCAGTACGTCAACATCGACGCAAGCCAGCTCCAGGCGTGCGAGGCCCAGCTCGTCAGCTTGCTGAACATCAACGTGTCGGCCACCGGTGAATGCTCGAGCGGCTCGTGCACCGGTCAGGCGGCCGCCTCGTGCGGGCAGATAGCGCCAGGGTCCGTGCCGATGTCCGAGGGCTTCTTTGCCGTCGGCCTGGGCGCGGGCATCGTCGGCGCCATCCGCCGTCGGGTCCGCAAGTCCAAGACGAACAAAGCCTACTAAAGGCCCACACGTAGCCGCACGTCGTGCAGGCGCGGTCGCACGTCGTGCAGGCGCGGTCGCACGTCGTGCAGGCGCGGTCGCACGTCGTGCAGGCGCGGTCGCACGTCGTGCAGGCGCGGTCGCACGTCGTGCACGCGCGGTCGTA
>JBEKGQ010000015.1:0-22686 GCA_050012715.1 Polyangiaceae bacterium | reverse complement strand
CAGACATCATCGAAGGGGACGAATTTCTGGACCCCTGTCCCCTGAGTGAGCGGCGCCTGGTTCGCTTCGCGGACACCGACGGCAGGTGAGGCGGAATCACGCCGCAAGCCATGTCTATTGCCCGGTGCACTGGCACGATCCCCAGGTGCCGTTGCTGTTGCATTGCTTGATCGATTGCGTGCCGTCGGGGCAGCTGCAGGCCGCCTGTTCGGCTGGCGTGCAGTGCTCGCTGGAAGGCTCATTGGGGGGAACCCCGCCGCATGCGACGGCGAAGGCGACGAGCAAAACGATCACGAGCTGCATCGGAGATCCTCTTCACGGTTCGCGTTTTGCCCCGACTCGGGGCACGTTGCCTGCCGCTGCTACGATGCGACGCATGCGCCGTACCAGTGTTTTGCGCCTGCCATCCCAACCGTGGCCAGCGCCGGAGCGAGCCCGACTGCACTGACGCATTGCTCACGCTCGGAGCGCTCCTTGCACCTCCGATCCCAAACTCATGCGCGGAGAAAGACGCACTCGTTGACTGCCGCCGATCCCATCAGCGCGCCGCCCTTTGGGGCGAAGGGGGCTGCGGAGAGTCCGCACGGTCGCCATCGCCAGCTCATCGCGATCGGCGCGATCGGCGTAGGGGCGACCGTGCTCATTCTCGGCGTCGTCTTGCTCTCCGTCCGGGCCTCGCACCAGGTCAACCACGTTCCCCTCGAGGCGGCTCCGCGTCCGGTGACGGTCGTTCCCGCGCGGAGCGCGTCCTACCAGGCGACGCGCACCTATGTCGGAGCCGTGGAGCCGTGGGTCGAGGCGAACGTCGGCCCGCAGTACATCTCCGCGTACGTCTCGACGGTGGCGGTACGACCGGGGGACACGGTCAAGCGCGGGCAGATCCTAGCGACACTCGACTGCTCCAACCCGAACGCAGCCACCCGTGCCGTGGAGATGCAGGCACGCGCCGCCGATGCCCGCGTGCGCGCGGCGTCGGACGAGGCGACCCGCTTCTCGACGATGCTCGACGGTGGCTTCGTCGCGCCGAACGAGGTGGAGCAGAAGAACGCTGTGAGTTTGGCCGAGTCGGCCAAGCTCCTCGAGACCGAGGCGAACGTCGTCAGAACGTCCCTCGACGTACGCGACTGCGTGCTTCGCGCCCCGTTCGACGGTGAGGTGGGGACCCGGAGCTTCGACCCGGGGGCGTTCGTCCACCCCGGCGCCACCATCGTGTCGGTCGTCGATCGCGACACGATGCGAGTGACGGTCGATGCTTCGGAGAAGGACCTCGACGCCCTCGCCCCCTCGACGGTGGTCCAGATCGACATCCTCGCGACGGGCAGTCACTTGTCGGCCCCGATTTCGCGCCGCGCGCCCCGCGTCGACCCCCAGACTCGCACGATCCACTTCGAGGTCGATGTGCCCGATCCCGAGCGAAAGTATCCCGTTGGTGCGACCGCGATCGTACACGTCGCGGTGGGCAAGTCGGTCCCTGCGACGGAGGTGCCCATGTATTCTGCGACGCAGGACGAAGGGAAGGCCAAGCTCTTCGTCGTCGACCACGACGTCGCGCACGCGAAGACTCTGCCTGTGACGGGCGAGGTCGGCGGCCAGGTCTTCTTCGGTCTCGCCGCGCTGCCCCCGGGTTCACTCGTCGTGACTGAGGGCCGCGCGCTCCTCTCGGACGGGGACAGGGTCCAAGCGCACGTGGACGACGAGGTGTCTGACGGCGGACCGCCCGAAGGCGACGCCGGGCCCGGGACGCGCGGCGGAGGCTACGGGAGGTCGCTGTGACGGGCCTATCGCTCCGTAACCCGCTCGCCAGCCTGATGCTCGGCATCGCGGCGATCGTCTTCGCCGTGGTCGTGACGCCGCGCATGTCGGTCGACACGTTCCCCGATCTGACCCCGCCTGTGCTCGTGGTCGGGACGCTAGCGCCGGGGCTGGCGGCCAGCGACGTCGAGAAGACCTTGACCTGGCGCATCGAGAAGTACGTGAGCGCGACCCCCGGCGTCGAGCACGTCCAGAGCATCTCGCGCAACAATCTGAGCATCGCGTACGTATGGCTCGCGTGGGGTACCGATCTCAACGCGGCTCAGACGCTCGTGCAGCAACAGGTTCAGTTCGCGATGGCCGCCGTGCCGAAGTCACTCGGAGTCATCCCGCCGTTCGTCCTCCAGTTCGACCCGACCAATGCGCCGGTCCTCCAGGTGACCGTCTCTGGTGGCGGGCTCACCGGTCCGCAGCTCTACGACTACGGAATGAACTACATCGAGCCGCTGCTCGAGGGCATCTCGGGCGTGGCGAGCGCGGCGCCGAACGGCGGCACGCAGCGGCAGATCAACGTCATCGTCGACCGGGCGGCCGCCCAGTCGCGCGGGGTCACGGCCGAAGACATCTCCGCCGCGGTGGCACAGTCGAACGCGCTTCTCCCGTCGGGAGAGTTCATCTCTCCCGCCTTCGACGCGAATGTCTACACCGACGCGGTCCCGCTCCGCGTGAAGACGATCGGCGACGCGCTCGTGAAGAAGGTCGACGGGTACCCTGTCTACATCCGCGACGTCGCCCGCGTGGAGGATGGGGGCGCCGCATCGACACAGACCGTCTCGGTCAACGGCGAGAACGCGATCTACCTGAACATCCTCCGCGTGCCTGGAGGCAATACGCTCCAGATCGTCGAGAAGGCCAAGAAGGTGATCGCCGGGCTCCAGAACCTGCCGGCGGGGATGGTCGTGAAGCCGGTCTTCGACGAATCGACGTACGTGAAGACGGCATATTCGGGCCTCAAGCGGGAAGTTCTCCAGGCGCTCGTCCTCATCGCGCTCGTCATACTCCTGTTCCTCCAGAGCCTGCGCGGCACGCTCATCGTGGCCGTCGCGATCCCGCTCGCGTTCGCGATCACGCTCATCGCCCTCTACGCCACCGGCGAGACGCTGAACGCCTTCACCCTGGGCGGCCTGACGCTCGCGATGGGCCGGCTGGTCGATGATGCCGTCGTCGTGCTCGAGTCCATCCACCGCCACCAGAAACAGGGACTCGATCGCTTCCACGCGGCGCTCGAAGGAACGAACGCGGTCGCGCTGCCGGTGCTCGCCTCGACGCTGACGACAATCGCCGTACTCCTCCCCGTGCTCCTCCTCGCGGGCCTCGCCAAGAAGCTCTTCGCGCCGCTCGCCCTCACCGTCGCCGTCGCCATGGTCGCGTCGTACGTCGTGAGCATGTTCGTCACCCCGGTGGCGGCGCGTTACGTCCTCAGCGACAAGGAGCCGGGCCGCGTCGGCGCGTGGATCGGCAAGCGCATCGACGGCGTCGCTGATCGATATGCCGGCATCTTGCGGCTCGCGCTCGCAGCACGCTGGTGGATCGTGGCGGCCTCCGTGCTCGTCACCGTCGCGGCGGGGTGGGCGGCAACGCGCCTGCCGAGCACCTTCTTCCCCGAGATCGACGAGTCGATGGAGCGCGTCTACGTCAGATTCTCGCCGGGCATTTCGCTGGACGAAGCGAACAGGCGGATCCAGGGAATGGCGAAGATGCTGGCCCACGAGCTCCCCAAGGAGGATGTCACCCTCGTGCTGACGAACGAAGGGTCCCCGGAGAACGCGCGGAGCGCGATGACGAGCACGAACGACGGACCGCACATGGGATTCATACGCGTGGCCCTCGCCGAGCCCGAGCATCGCAAGCACTCGCAGCAAGAGATCGCGGACACGATGCGCCGGCTTCTGGCCGACCACTACCCGGGCGTCGAGTTTCTCCAGTGGCCGGGTGGCCTCGTCGCGAGCGTGTTCTCGAACGGGTACTACGCGCCCATCGCCGTCGAGCTCCAGAACGACAACCTCGAAGCGCTCGAGGAACAAGGCAAGATGGTCGCATCGGTCGCGCAGACCGTGGGCGGCGTACGCGACGTACGCGTGGAGCTCCAGACGGACTACCCAGAGATCCACGTCGACACGATCCGCGATCAGGCCGGGATGGTCGGCGTCACCTCCCGCCAGGCGGCGCAGACCACGCTCGACGCGACGCTCGGCAACATCAACACGCCCAGCGTCTGGATCGACCCCCACAACGGGCAGGCGTACTACGTGATCACTTACTACGACGAGAAGGACGTCGTCGATCTGAACGCTCTGGCTCAGATCCCCGCGCTGGTGACGCCGGAAGCACGGCCCGTCACGCTCGGCGCGTACGCCGAGATCAAGCGGGCGGCGGGCCCGATCGCCATCGAGCGCGATCATATGACGCGCGTGACTGAGGTCTACATGGCGACCGAGGGGCGGGACATCGGCAGCGCATCCGACGAGCTCGCGCGGAAGCTTGCCTCGGACCCGCGGACGCGCGGCCTGAAATGGAACTGGGTCGGCGAGATGGACCTGATGAAGACGACGTTCGCAGGGCTCGGTCCTGCGCTGGGCATCGCCGTGATGGTTGTGTTCATGATCATGACGATCCAGTTCAAGTCGATCCGACTTCCGCTCGTGATGCTCTTCGCGATCCCCGTGTCCCTCATCGGAATCGTCCTCGCGTTGATGCTCGCGGGCCAGGGCCTGTCGGTCATCGCTCTCATGGGCATCCTGATGGTCATCGGGATCGCAGTATCGAACGGGATCCTCCTCGTCGACGAGGCGAGCCGGCGGTTGAACGCCGGAGAGTCCAAGCTCGACGCGGTCGTCGAGGCTGCGCGCATCCGGTTCGTTCCCATCGCGATGACGAGCCTCGCGACGGTCATCGGGCTCGTCCCGACGGCGACGGGCCTGGAGCGGGGGACCGAGGCGAACCAGCCGCTGGCGCTCACCGTCGTGGGGGGGCTCACGTCGTCGACGCTGCTCTCGCTCTTTCTGGTCCCCGCGATGTTCACCTTGCTAGCAAAGCGCGCCCCGGCCTCGCAGCCAGAACAGGGCGTGAAGGCAAGTACTCCGAGGACCGCAGAGGCATGAGACGCGCATCCTGATGCAAGCGACGGTGGGCCATATGCCCTGGCGCCAGCCACGGAGTGCCTGTCATGCCTGAGGTGAGTGGGCGCTGTTGCAGGATGCCCGAGGATGCCCGTCGATCACGGGGTGCCCGAGCCGCGCGTCGGGGGCGCTCACTTGAGACACATCGAGTCCAGCTTGCAGTGCCCGGCCGTGCTGTCGACCTGCCCGGGGATGTCGCACTCGCCTATGAGTAGCGAGCTCACGCAGCGCGAGACCCCCACTTCGCCGATGCCTCCAGGACAACGGGAGGCGTTCAGCTGGTTGGAGACCAGCGTGCGCATCTGGCTCATGCAGTCGTTGTGGTCCAGAAAGTAGCCGCCGGGGCCGATGCGCTCGCTGGCCCGCCTGCAGCCGCATCGTGCTGTCGAGATGCGATCGACGACATCAGCGTCTGCGACGGCCTGCTCGCTGGTCATGCCGAACTCCATATCGGTCCTCGGTACAACTGACTGCGGCGAATTGGGTCCCTTCTCTGGCGAAGCGGCGCACGCGACGTGGAGGCCCAGCACGACGCAGGCGAGCCCCCTCGCAGCATTGACGGTGTCCATGGCAGCCGTGCTGCACGCAACGTTCCATCGAGTGTCGCCGCTCGGTCAAAGCGTCGCGCCTGTCAAGGGGCGGGCAACATGCGCTGCAAAGGGGCCGCCCGGGCTAGGGAGATGCACCCACCGCCCTAACATCCGCTGGTCTCGCTGCCATCGCGGTCGTCGTTCACCACGAGCATGCGCGAGTGCATTGACACCCATACGATGGCGTTGGCGACGACGGAGCGAATTGGAATCGGGAAATTTTCCGGGTCGTCCGAGCGCATCTCCAGCGCGCCGCGCGAACCTCCCGGTCGCTCCCTGCGTTCAGGCTATGGCAACCGCCGACGCGCTCTCGATGCCCACACAGGGAATAGGTCTCCTCGGTCGGCACACGCCTTGCTCCAAGTACCCCTTGTCATGGCCATCCTCACCCTCATCTCCTCCCGCGCCGGACTAGCGGGCCATCGTCCGACGATCGACGATGGCTGGGACAGCGTCTCCGAGTACCACCCGTGCCGGATATGCGGCGCCGACTCGGCATGCAGTCGGCGTGTCGATGAGGCGTTCGCGTCGTGTGCACATCGCCCGTCCGAGTGGCCGCTCACAAATGGTGCCTGGCTGCATCGCGTGGCGGCGCCGGCAGGCGCAGAGCTCTGGAACCGGCGCGCAGCCCTACCGTGAGGCGAGCATGACGGGTTGCCGCTTCAGCTGCACCATGGACGCAGGAACGGAGAGCCCGCTGCCTCACGTCTGGGAGCACACGGTCGGGAGTTGCCACGCCACCCTCGCGTTGCGCGCCGATTGGCAGCGCCAGTTGCTGCGGTGCCGCCGCGAGCTCGGCTTCCGTCATGTCCGGCTTCACGGCATCCTGTGCGATGACATGAGCACGCTGGTCCGCGAAAAGGGAGCGCTCGTGTATTCGTTCTTCAACGTCGACCAGATCTGCGACTTCTTGCTGTCCATCGACATGCGCCCGTTCGTCGAGCTGTCGTTCATGCCCACAGCGTTGGCGTCGAAGGACAACACGGTGTTTCACTATCACGGCAACATCACGCCGCCGAAGGACTACGAAGCGTGGGAAGCATTGGTGCGCAAACTGGTCCACCACTGCGTGGAGCGTTACGGCTCGAGTGAGGTCCGGCGCTGGTTCTTCGAGATCTGGAACGAGCCCAACCTCGCTGCGTTCTGGACGGGCAGCCAGGCCGACTACTTCCGTCTCTACCGGCATGCCGCTCGCGCGATCAAGGACGTCGACGGGGCGCTGACCGTAGGCGGTCCTGCGACGGCGGACAACGCGTGGATCGGCGACTTCCTCGAGTTCTGCGACGGAGGCGCCGTGCCCGTCGACTTCGTATCGACCCATCACTATCCCACCGACGCCTTCGGCAAGCCGGGCGACGACACCGTGTCGCAGCTCGCGCAAAGCCGCCGTAACGTTCTTCGTGACGAGGCCACGAAGGTACACGCCGAGGCGCGTGGCAAGCCGCTCTACTATACGGAATGGAGCACGTCTTCGAACCCTTTCGACGACCTGCACGACCAGCCGTACGCGGCGGCCTTCATCATCAAGACCGTGATGGAGGTGCGCCACCTCGTCGAGGGCTACAGTTACTGGACGTTCAGCGATATTTTCGAAGAGAACTACTTCGCGTCGCGTGCGTTCCACGGCGGCTTCGGGTTGCTCACGATCGACGGCGTGCCCAAACCGGCGTACCGCGCCTTCGAGCTTCTGCACCGGCTCGGCGACCGGATCCTTCCGGTGGAAGGACACCACGAGACGGTCGACACGTGGATCACCCGCAAGGATCAGTGCGCGACCATCCTCGTGACCAACGGCGCGTTGCCGCGCCATCCCATCCGGACCGAGCACGTGGTCATCGATGTTCGCGGGGCCAAGCAGATCAAGTTGGCCTATCTCGAGCGTATCGATGACGATCATGCCAACGCCAGGCGTGCCTGGTTGGAGATGGGGCAGCCGGAAAGGCCTCTTCCGCGACAGGTAGCCGCGCTCGAAGCCGCGTCCGCGCTCGTACCCGTACCTGTGGCGTTCCGGATGGAGGAGGATACCGCGACGTTCGAGGTAAACGTGCCTCCGCAAGGAACTGCGCTCCTCACGGTCCACCTGTCATGACCTCCGCAAAGATCCACGCGGGCGAGCGCGAAATGCTCGACACGCTCCAGCGCGACACCTTCGACTACTTCATTCGAGAGGTCAATCCACACAACGGCTTGATCGCGGACAAGACCAAGCCCGGGTCGCCGTCGAGCACCACCGCGACCGGACTGGGACTATCGGCGTACTGCGTCGCCGTCGAACGGGGCTGGATGCCGCGAGCGACAGCCATCGCGAGGACGCTCGCGACGCTGCGGTTCTTTCGCGACAGCATGCAGGGCCCCGAGACAGAAGCCTCCGGGTACCACGGCTTCTACTATCATTTCCTCGACATGAATACGGGGCGCCGCGCATGGCAGTGCGAGATCTCGACCGTCGACACCGCCTTCTTGATCGCCGGGGTGCTCACCGTGGGCTCGTACTTCACGGGTTCGAGCGGCGACGAGCAGGAGATCCGCGCGATCGCGGACGCTCTGTACCGCCGCGTCGACTGGGCCTGGGCCTCTAACGGCTCGGGGAAGATAGGACATGGCTGGACCCCCGAGCACGGCGGACTGTCGTCGTCGTGGGACAAGGGGTACAGCGAGGCGCTGCTTCTCTACGTGCTGGCGCTAGGATCGCCGACGTTCCCGGTCTCTGCGCTGGGGTATCGCGAGTGGACGGCCACATTCGAGCGCAAGACGGCCTACGACATCGAGTATCTCTACGCTGGGCCTCTGTTCATCCATCAGCTCTCCCATATCTGGCTCGACTTCCGCGGGCTCCGTGACGACCGCAATCGGGAGGTTGGCTTCGACTACTTCGAGAACAGCCGGCGAGCGACGCTCGTGCAACAGCGCTACGCGATCGCGAATCCGCATGCCTTCGCGGACTACTCCAAGAACGGTTGGGGATTCACGGCGAGCGACGGCCCAGGGCCGGTCGTCCAGGTCGTCGACGGGGTCCGTCGGGAGTTCTACGGCTACCTGGCCCGCGGCGCGCCGTTCGGCCCTGACGACGGTACGATCTCACCCTGGGCCGTGGTGGCCTCGCTGCCCTTCGCCCCTGACCTCGTTTGTGAGACAGTTCGACACGCGCTCGAACAGCTGGCGTCCGACGGGAAGCACCGAGGCGGGTTTGATGCGAGCTACAACCGCACGTTTCTCGGGACAGACAACCCGCAACACTGGGCCTCGCCGTGGAGGTTCGGCCTGAACGAAGGCCCGATCGTCTTGATGATCGAAAACTTCATGTCCGAGCTGATGTGGAACGTGTTCATGCGGAACCCGTTCATCGTCGCAGGGCTGCGCCGCGCTGGGTTTCGGCGGGCGGCCTAGCTGCGCAACGTGTGTGCCTCACTTGAGGCACATCAGGTCCAGCTTGCAGTGCGAGGGTGTTGGGTAGAGTTGCTCACCAGGATGGTCGCACTCCGCGTCGTGGAGCGACTTCACGCAACGTGACACCCCGACCTCCCCCATGCCACGTGGGCAGCGAGAGGCAGTCAACTGGCGGCCGACCAGTGTGCGCATCTGGCTCATGCAGTCTTCGCGGTCGCGATAGTTCGCGCCGGGACCGATGCGGTCGCAGGACTGGCTGCGATCGCAGCGCGCGCCGGCGATCCGCCCCACGACCTCTGCATCTGCGACGGCCTGCTCGCTGGTGGCGCCGGGCTCGTCTTCGGTCCACGACACGACCGGTTGAGGCGAAGACGCCGCGCCCGGTGGCGAAGTGCCGCACGCGACGAGGAATCCCAGTAGGACGGAGGCGAGCACGCTCGCAGCCTTGGCGATGTACATGGTAGTCGCACTTCGGGTGCATACGACGTTACACCGAGCGCCGCGCCTCGAGCCTCTACTGTTCCGCTCCGGATTGCGGTGAGCCCTCCCGGACCTTCTGCCGTGCGGCGACTTGTTCGTCCGTGAGCCGTGCTTCGTAGATGGAGCGCGGCTCCATGGTACGGGCGACCAGTGTGGCGATGGCCACGACCAGAAGCATCGGGACGATGAACGACCGGTCTCGCCCCGTCAGCTCCATCATCAGCACCACCGCTGAAATCGGCCCCTGGGTCGTGGCCGCCAGAACCGCCGCGGCGCCGAGAACGGCGAACAGTCCCGGAGGCACGCCGGGCCATACCCAGGACCAAGCATGCCCCAAGACCGCTCCCAGGAGCGCGCCGAAGGCGAGCGACGGCGTGAAGAGCCCTCCAGGTGTGCCGCTGCCCAGGCATAGCGTGGTCGCGACGGGCTTGAGTACGAGCAGCACGAGCAGCAGGCCGGGCGCTACGCGGTCCGTGAACGCAAGCTGGGTGATGTCCCTGCCGTTGCCGAGGATCTGGGGGAAGGCGATCGACGCGGCACCAAGGAGTCCCAGCGCCACCGGCGGCGCGACGAGTCGTCGCCAGCCCTTCGGCGTGTTCCGGTCGGCCCACGCGATGATCCGGACGTAGCCCACCGATACGAGACCGGCGATCGGTCCGACCAGCAGGGCCCACACCACGGTCGAGGCCGAGCTGGGATAGGCAGGGATTGAGTAGGTCGGTGCATCGGGCAGCGCCACCCAGGAGACCGCCGTGGCGACGAGCGAAGCGACCAGGGCCGGGAGTACCAGGCGAAGGGCCAAGGCCCCGCGCAGTACCTCCAGCGCGAAGAGCGCACCGCCCAGCGGTACGCCATAGGCAGCCCCCATGCCGGCGCCGGCGCCGCAGGCGACCAGCAGTCGACGCTCGTCGTCGGACAGGCGCGCCCGATCCGACACCGCGTTGGCAATAACCGCTCCGGTTTGCTTGGGAGCGCCCTCTCGACCGAGCGAGGCTCCCATGGCGACGACCAGGATGGAGAGCAACGCGCTGCCCAGCGTGCGCACCACCGGCAAACGGCCCGCGCGAAACCAGATCGCCTCGGTGATGTCGATGCCGTTGCTGCTCGACAGCCGTACCAGGACCAGCTGTCCCGCACCCGTGAGAACTCCCGCACCGAGGAGCACCGCGACGTGCTCCCAGGCAGGCGCATGTGCCGCGGCGTCGAGCAAGTCCGTGCCGGAGCCACGCCACACGAGGTGCTGCACCACCTCGAGCAAACGCGTCAGCACGGCCGCGCCGATGCCCGTACCTATCCCGGTGAGGACCACGGCGAGCCAGAAGCGCGCGGCGCCTGGACGCGAGAGTGTGGAAGGTACCCTAGTCGCAGCTTCCATTGATGCAGACGCCGGTCGCGCAATACCTGCCCTGAGCCGGATCGCAGTCGCTACCGAGGGTCTCTGCCGCGGCGCAAACGGCGTAGGTTCCCGTCTCAATCGTGACGTTCTTGCACGCCGAGTTGCTGCCCGCGCTCATGCTGCCGCAGCCAGTGGCGCCGTCGAGCGCGCACGACGCGTAGCAGTCGTGGTGCAGACAGATGTACTCGGCGGCACAGGTGTTGGCGAGCTGCCCTTCATCGCCGTCATTGGCGCACGCGAAGGTGGCCGCCTGGTCGGGAATGCAACCGCCGTTCACGCAGACTTGGCCGGTAGCGCATGCGGGAGCGGCCTCGCCGGGCGAATCGCAAGGCGGAACGCAGTGGCCCTCGACACAAGTCGCGCCGCCCGGGCAGGTAGAGGCGCCGGACCCGGTGCATGCACCCGGGTCGAGGTTGCAGATGCCGCGCGTGAAGTCGCACCCGTAGCCGGCAGGGCAGGGGACGGTCGAGTCGCAGGTCGTCTCGCAGATCCCGTCGACGCACGACGAGCCTGAGGCGCGGCACTGCGTGCCGTCCGAGCACAGCCCGACCTGCGACGCGCACGTCCCATCCACACACTTGGCGCCGTGGCCGCCGCAGTCGGCGTCGGCGTTGCAGGCCTCGCTGGCGATAGACCCATCGGAGGCGTCGCCGCTCGTCGCCGAGTCGCCTGCGTCGCCCGTGGTGGAGCCATCTGCGCCGGCGTCGCCTCCCGACCCGAGCACGACGCATTGCGCGAGGCCGCTCGACAGCTTGCAGACGTACCCGCCGGGGCAGGAGTTGTCGTTGCAGCCCCCCGCATCCCCCGCACCCGGGCGGAGGGGGGCCGCCGGGGTGCAGGTTCCCGGGCTGGAGCAGACATCCCCGGCGTTGCAGTCGCTATCCTGCTGGCATTGCCCGTCGACGCACGCGCCCGAGGACGATGTGTCGGGGCCAGAGCCCCCGCAGATCCCCGAGTAGATGGGGCAGCCCCACAAGAGAGTCGCCGCGCCGAGCGTCGAGATGCTGAGAGAGAGTCGCTTCATGACCTCAGTGCTCCGGGTAGAGGGCGGATAGGAGAAGCAGTCTGGTCGACGGCTACTGGGCATAGAGCGTGATCCCGGCGGTCAGCAGGCCGCCACCCGAGGTGTTCGTCGTCTGGCCCTGCGAGTTCGTGAATTCGGGCTGTGAGGATGCGAGCTGGTCCGTCCTCGTTCGGACAAAGCCGCGCATGTCGACGTCGAGAGCCAGAGCCCGTGTGAGCCGCAGCTCGAGGCCGACGCCGGCCTGTCCGCCGAAGTACGAGTAGCTGTAGTTGGAAGGCTGGGTCGCCGACGAATCGCTCGAATCGTTCGGTTCGTTCGGGCCATTGGCCCACGACCACCCGAATCCGGCCAGCAAGTAGACCTGGGCGAGCGACTCGGGGTTGAGGAAGAAGAGGCCGTTGAACGTGAGCGCGGTCTCACGCCGAAGGTCACCCGCGTAGCCACGACCGCCGACGAAGTCCAAGTCCGTCTCGAGGCCGAAGTACGCGCTGGGCTTGTATCGCAGGCCTCCGCCGCCTCCCGCCATCCCCGCGTTGTGCTGGTAGCCGCTGCCGATGGACGCCCCCTCGACGCGCAGGTTGAGCCCCCACTCGCGACCGCGCGAGATCGGCTCGTGACTCGGCGCGGAGTACTCGTACGGCGACGGCGTCTCCAGGCGGACAACCGTGACCGGCGGAGGAGGCTGGTAGACCACGACGGGCGGCTCCGAGGGAGGCGCCGGGTTGGTGAGGGGCGCGCGAGGGCCCTCCGGGGGAGGCGCATCGGGATCCGGCAGCGGCTGGAGCGGAACGGGCTTTTCCGTGGGCGGTGCCTGCACCTGGGCCGCCGGTGTGCAGAACCAGCTGCCCGGCGGACACGCTCCGGGGGGCAGCGCGGATTGCGCCGCCACGACCGCGGGAACTGCGAGCACGAGGATCATGGCCGACGAGGAGACGACGACGACAAGCTTCGCCATGGCGCGCAGTCCTTCCGGGAGGGCCCGCAAAGAAGAACGTGGTGGAACCATCATTTCGGTGCAACCGAGGTGCCATGAAGCTTGTCGCCCGGCTGCGGGAGATCTGTGGCGGCGCCAGGCGCGTCCTGGCTTTCTGCCAACGCGATGGCATTCCGCCATTGGCCGTGGTGCTCAGCACGCCGGACGCGTTCGTCATTCCAGGGGCGCTGGTGGTGCCTGTCTTGCGGGCACAGGCGCTGCAGGGGCCGCCCGCCAGAAGGAGAGGCCACGACATGACTACTCAGATCAGTCCCGACCGTCCCAGGAGCAACCGAGGATTCGCTTCGATGGATCTGTCCAAGCAGCGGGAGATCGCCAGCAAGGGCGGCAAGGCTGCTCACGCGCAGGGCCGCGCGCACGAATTCACGGCCGACGAGGCTCGTGACGCAGGCCGCAAGGGTGGCGAAATCGTTAGCCGTGACCGCGACCACATGGCAGCCATCGGCCGTGCCGGTGGCCAGGCACGAGGGCGAAATCGCGCCCTGCGCGCGGCGAACGGCGCGGGCGTGACGCAGACGCCGGCCGAGTAGGGCCATCTTCCTTCTCGGTCTCGCGGCTCTCGCGACCGTCGTTCACACTGACCTGGCGTGATTGCATTGACACCCCAACGATGCGTTCGCAAAGTCGGGCAACGGTCTCGATCGGGAAATTCTCCGCATCGTCCGGAGAAATTCTCCGGTCGTCGCGACCAGCGCGCAGAGGGTACTGTCGCAAACATTCTGGCGTGCGGTTTGCTCAAGCGGCGTTCCATGACGACAGCGCTCTTTGCCATGCCCCTATCCACGGGGCGGTTGAGAGTGCTTGCCGTTCGAAGGCACGCGGCTCTCGTTCGCGCGTTGCTCGTGGAGCTCGAGCGCCTCGTGCCCTCCGCCGGCGCGAGCGAACGCGAAGAGGTCATGAGCGAGCAGCTCGTCGAGGAGGTGACCCTGCTGGGCCACCGGCTCCTGGAGTGCACAACGACGACGATCGAGACGCCTGGCGTCCCGCAGTGGAGTCGAATGGCGGCGGGCGATGATGAGCTCGGACGCGCCGGTCTTCCTCAAGGGAGCCACCGGCGATCCTGACTACGAGCGGGCTGCGCGAGGGATCGACCGATGCGACTAGGAATGATTGGGCTGGGACGGATGGGAGCCAACATGGTACGTCGCCTCCTCGGCGCCGGCCACGAGTGCGTGGTGTTCGACACGCATCCACAGGCGGCGCTCGACCTGGCCAAGGCCGGCGCTGTGGCGACCCACTCGCTCGCAGAGCTGATCTCCACACTGGAACCACCGCGCGCCGTCTGGATCATGGTGCCCGCGGCCGTCGTCGAGACCACGCTCGACGAGTTGACGCCGCTACTCGCCCCCGGGGATGCCGTCATCGACGGCGGTAACTCTTACTACCACGACGACATCCGCCGCGCGCAGACCCTCGGCCAGCGCGGCATCCACTATGTCGACGTCGGCACTTCGGGCGGCGTCTGGGGGTTCGAGCGCGGATACTGCCTGATGATCGGGGGTGAGTCCGCCGTCGTCCGAAGGCTCGACGGTGTCTTCGCTGCGCTGGCGCCCGGCCTCGACCCCGAGGCCAAGTCGCACGGTGACGGCAGCGGAACACCCCAGCGCGGCTACATCCACTGCGGGCCGTCCGGAGCGGGACACTTCGTCAAGATGGTTCACAACGGGATCGAGTACGGGGTCATGGCGGCCTACGCCGAGGGGCTCAACATTCTTCACCACGCCAACGCCGGGAACGCCGAGCGCACGGCCGATGCCGAGACCGCGCCCCTTCGGCACCCCGAGCTCTACAAGTACGACCTGAACCTCGCCGACATCGCCGAGGCGTGGCGGCATGGCAGCGTCATAGGCTCGTGGCTTCTCGACCTCACCGCTGCGGCGCTCAAGAAGAGCCCTGACCTCGGCGCCTTCGCCGGGCGTGTATCCGACTCGGGCGAGGGGCGCTGGACACTCCAGGCGGCCATCGACGAGGGCGTGCCCGCCCCCATCTTGAGCACCGCCCTGGCGCAACGCCTCGCCTCTCGCGGCGAAGAGGACTTCGCCAACAAGGTGCTCTCCGCGATGCGATACGAGTTCGGCGGCCACGAAGAGAAGCACTGACGGTGTCGGCCTCGCCGTTCGAGCGGGGCCGCCCGTCAGCGCCACCAAAACGCAGAGACGCCCCAGAACACCGCGACCATCAGCATGATCCACACGAAGTCGCCGCCCCACCCCCAAGAGTGGTGGTTGAACGTTGCGGGACCACCGGCCGCGGCTGCCTCCGCCCGCGCCCCGCGACGTCGCTGTAAATACCTCGGGTATGGCGGCCCCCATCCGCGATAGGCCCAACCGTAGCCAACGGGTGAAACCAGGAAAATACACATGAATATCGCCCACAGGAACCACCAGGAGCCAATCATCGTGCTCTCGCTTTCTCGATCGCTGGGTCACACAGTCTGGAGTGAATACTCACCTCGGATAGAGACGAGCACGCTGGATTGCGTCCACACGCATACTGAGAACTGGTTTTGGGGCGTTGCCAACGGTCGCGCGCGAATTCGGGCGGCAGGACCACGACCCCGGCATGCAGGCGAGCATGCACAAGCAGCGACCGTGCCGCGCCTGATGAAGAGCGAAGTCGCGCCGGTCGCCTCGATGGCAGAAAATCGGGATCTGGAAACTTTCCGGATCGTCCGGATAAATTCCCACTCCGGCCGCAGCTGACGCTCGCCAAGAAAGTCCTCGGTATCCCTGGCCCGCAGCTTGCTGCAGGGGCGTTCCGTCTACGTCGATGCCTCCTCAGTGGTTTCTAAGGGCCTCAATGGACGACGAGTCACCAATGACGACAGCGCTCGCCCGCATGATGGAATCCAACGCGCGGTTACGAGTGGTCGCGGTTCGAAGACACGCGGCTCTTGTTCGCGCGTTGCTCGAGGAGCTCGAACGTCTCGTGCCGTCGGCCGGCGCGAGGGCAAATGAAGAGGTCATCGGCGAGCAACTCATCGAGGAGCTGACGCTGCTGTGCCACCGGTTCCAAGAGTGCACTGCGGCGATGGCGAGTCCTGCACTACGATCGGAGGAGGGCGGACGATGGTGAGGGCGACGGAAAGCTCAGATGCGTTGGTATTCTTCGGGGCCACCGGAGATCTGGCGTACAAGATGATCTTTCCGGCGCTGCAAGCGATGGTCAAGCACGGTCGGCTCGATGTGCCTATCGTCGGAGTCGCGAAGGCGGGCTGGGACCTAGACAAACTACGCGCTCGGGCGCGGGACAGCCTTGAGCGGCACGCTGCCGGCGGGGTCGATGGCGCCGCTTTCGACAAGCTCTCGTCGCTCCTTCGCTACATCGACGGCGACTACCAACACGGCCTCACATTCGATCTCCTGCGCAAGGCGCTCGGACCTTCCGCGCACCCACTGCACTATCTCGCGATCCCTCCAAGTATGTTCGCCACGGCCGTCGGCGAGCTGAGTCGATCCGGCTGCGCCAAAGGCGCTCGCGTCGTTGTCGAGAAACCGTTCGGGCGGGACCTGGACTCTGCGCGGGCGCTGAACCGAACGTTGCGCGAGGTTTTCCCGGAGTCATCGATCTTCCGCATCGATCACTACCTCGGGAAGGAGCCGGTTCAGAATATTCTGTACTTTCGGTTCAGCAACGCAGCGCTCGAGCCGATCTGGAACCGCAACTTCGTCGATAGCGTGCAGATCACGATGGCCGAGAGCTTCGGGGTGAGGGGCCGCGGGCGCCTCTACGAAGAGACGGGCGCGATCCGCGATGTCGTCCAGAATCACATGCTACAGGTCGTCGCCTGCCTGGCCATGGAGGCTCCCGGTAGTGGCGATCCCGAGGCGGTTCGCGACGCGAAGACAAGGGTCCTCGAGGCGATCGAGACCATCGATCCCGCGAGCGTCGTGCGCGGACAGTTCCACGGGTACCACGAGGAGCCGGGGGTGGCTTCCGCCTCGCAAGTCGAGACGTTCGCGGCCCTGCGACTCTACATCGATAGCTGGCGCTGGGGAGGCGTGCCTTTCTACGTTCGGGTAGGCAAGCGGCTTCCCGTCACGTGCACCGAGGTGCTCGTCAAGCTCAAGCCGCCGCCGTGCTCGGTCTTCGGCGAGACTCGCTCCGGCCCCGGCGTCGCCAACTATCTGCGCTTCCGCCTCGGCCCTGACGTGCAGATCGCGCTCGGTATGCGGTCGAAGGTGCCGGGCGAGTCGATGTTGGGGGAAGATGTGGAGCTTCTAGCGGCGCAGGACGCGGCGAATGGGATGGAGCCCTACGAGCGTCTTCTCGGGGATGCCATGAAGGGTGACTCGACACTCTTCACCGGAGAGGAGGCGGTAGAGGCCCAGTGGAGGATCGTCGAACGGATCATTAAGGACGGGCCCCCGGTTCAGGAATACTCAGCCGGAACGTGGGGCCCCGCCAGCGCTGAGCAGATCATCGCTGACCCTAGCGGTTGGCACAACCCGACGAACGCCGATCCGAGCGTGGGCGCGTCGAGCGCACGACGCAGATGATTGTCCACCCAGCGGCCCGGCCGAGCGGCGGCAAGACTGCCTCAGCGCGACCAGAACGCCTCGGCGCCAAATGGTTGAACGTCGCGGAGCTGCTATCGGCCACTGCCGCGCGCAACGTGACCGGTGGATCAGAAGAACGGCTTGTGCTGAACGCTGCCCCCATTCGCGGCGACCACCGCGTCCGCACGATCGCGGGAGGCGAAATCGGGTGCCTCGACCACAAGGAGAATCTTGCCAGCGGCCAACCCCTTGGACAGTTTGCTGAGCGTGCGATCCGGTGCTCCCGACCCTCCGATCGCGCCCGCGATGCCTCCGAACATTGTACCAAGAGCTACGCCCCCGCCGATTGCGCCGACTCCGACAGACCCCAAGGCGAACGCTCCGGCAATCGCTCCGAGGAGTGCCCCGATAGCGGCGCCAGCGCGCAGCCCTTCGGCGGCACCGTTTTCGAGAGAGCTCAGCTGCCCCGCATCGAGACGGTCGCGGTGAAGCACCACCCCGCAGCGGTGGCGCGAGTCGCCGGTCGCCTTGATGGTCTCGACGGCCGCGCGAGCCCGTTCGTCATCGTCGAAGACGGCGTAGGAGACGTGTTGCATGACCAGACGATCTGCAAGCTCGACGCCAGCCCGTCGGGAGATACGCCTCGCGGTTCGCGATCCTGCTGCCAAGAGCACGAAGATGCAGAAAAGCAATAGCGTGGTCGCCGTCTACGGTACTCATCCCCAGGCAGAGGCGGCCTTGCACGCCTTCCAGAGCTCCGGCTTCGACATTGTTCGGGAGGGAGGCTCATGGCGACGGAAGCGGTAAAGAGCGCCCCCCCAACACCGCCCAAGACGGCGGAGGAGACGCTGACGACCCTCGGGTCGAACCGAGACGCTGGTCTCACCAAGACCGACGCCGACGGGAGGCTCGCGAAGCAAGGGCCGAACGAGGTCCCGGAGAAGCCGAACCATCCGATTCTTCGCCTTGCAAAGAAGTTCTGGGGTCTCTCGGCGTGGATGATCGAGCTCATCGCGGTGCTCTCCTTCTTCCTCCACAAGCACGCAGATGTATGGGTTGCGCTCTCGCTGCTCGTTGCCAACGCCGTCCTCGGCTTCTTCCAGGAGCAGCGCGCGTCGACGGCGGTGAAGGCGCTGCGCAGCAAGCTCCAGGTGACGGCGCGAGTCCTGCGGGACAGGAGCTGGCAGGCCGTGGCCGCGCGCGAGCTCGTCACGGGTGACGTGGTGCGCGTGCGGAGCGGCGACTTCGTCCCCGCCGACCTCCAGCTCTTCGACGGCGCGCTGCACAACGACCAATCAGCGCTCACGGGCGAGTCGAACGAGGTCGACAAGAAGACGAACGACGCGGTCTATGCGGGATCGACCGTGCGCGATGGAGAGGCGACGGGCGTGGTGGTGGCCACCGGCGCGCGAACGTACTTCGGTCGGACGACGCAGCTCGTCGAGGGCGCGCACCCGAAGCTGCACGTCGAGGAGGTCACATCGCGGATCGTGCGGTGGCTGCTCCTCATCGTCGGCTCGCTCTCGGCCGTCACGTTGGTGACGGCGCTCATCCAGGGGCAACGCCTCGTCGATGTCCTGCCCATCGCGCTGGTGCTTCTCATGAGCGCTGTGCCGGTGGCGCTGCCGGTGATGTTCACGGTGAGCATGGCGGTGGGCTCCATGGAGCTCGGACGCCGCGGCGTCCTCATCACGCATCTGAGCGCCATCGAGGACGCGGCCAACATGGACGTCCTCTGTGCCGACAAGACGGGCACGCTCACGATGAACCAGCTGTCGTTCACGGGCGCGGTGCCACAGCCAGGGTACACGGACAACGACGTCGTGCAGGCCGGCGCGCTCGCCTCGAACGGGGCCAACGCGGACCCGATCGACGCCTCATTCCTCGCCGCGGCCAAGGACCGCAAACTGGAGGACCCGGCGGTGAAGACGGTCTCGTTCGCGCCGTTCTCCGCGAAGACCCGCCATACGGAAGCCGTCGTCGAGATCGGCGGCAAGAAATCGCGCGTGATTAAGGGGGCTCTACGCACCGTGGCGGAGGCGGCGGGGCTCGATGCGGCGGCGGTCGCCACGCTCGAGAAGCGGGCGGACGTGGAGGCTCAGAAGGGCGTTCGCGCGCTCGCGGTCGCGCGTGCGGACGGCGATGGACCGCTGCGCCTCGTGGGTCTGGCCCTTCTCTACGACGCGCCACGCCCCGAGTCGCGCAGGCTTATCGACGAGCTCCGCTCGCTCGGCATCAAGGTCTTGATGCTGACCGGTGACGCGCTCCCCGTGGCGCGCGAGATGGCGCGTATTCTCGGCCTGGGCGCGATCGCGCTCGCCCCGAAGCGGGAGGCGTCACAAGAAGATGTGCGGAGCGCACCGCCGGATCTCAACGGTGGCGGGCTGGCCGAGGTATTTCCCGAGGACAAGTTTCTCGTCGTCAAGAGCTTGCAGGCGGGCGGTCACGTCGTGGGGATGACCGGCGACGGCGTAAACGACGCCCCGGCGCTCAAACAGGCGGAGGTGGGCATCGCCGTGAGCGGCGCCACCGACGTGGCCAAGGGCGCTGCCAGCGCGGTGCTGACGACTGGTGGGCTGGTCAACATCGTCGATCTGGTGAAGACAGGGCGCGCCACCTACCAGCGCGTCCTCACATGGATCGTCAACAAGGTGAGCCGGAGCATCCTGAAGGCTGGGTTCGTAGTGATCGCCTTTCTGGTCACCGGGAAGTTCGTCATCTCGGCGCTCGTGATGCTGCTCCTCGTCTGCCTCACCGACGTCACCCACATCGCGCTGGCGACGGATCGCGTCGAGCCATCGCAGAAGCCGGAGACCTGGAACATCGGTCCGCTGGTGAGGGTCGCCGTGGTGATCGGCGTGCTGACCCTGATCGAAGCGCTCGGGCTGCTCGCGATCGGCTGGCACCGTTTCGGTATCTCCACCAACGCCGGCATGCTCCAGACCTTCACCTTCCAGACGTTCCTGTTCTTCGCCCTAACCTCACTCGTGTCGATGCGCGAGCGGCGCGCGTTCTGGAGGTCGCGCCCGAGCGCCGCGCTCGCCGCATCTCTCGGCGCGGCCGCGGTCGTTGGCACGGTCATCGGTCTCCACGGCGTGGCGGAGCTCTCCCCGCTTCCGCTCGCCGAGAGCGCGCTCATCTTCGGCTTCGCAGCGATCTGTTCGTTGGGTCCGAACGACCTCGTCAAATCCTTTCTCTGCGCGCGAGCGCTCCGCCGGCCGCGCTCAGAGACAGCTCCGGCCACGAAGACGCAGGCGCACCCCGCCCTGCTGGAGCATCCTCAACAATGAGCAAGACCAAGCACCGTGACGACTCGCCGCCCTCGTCCTCGGCCGCTGACTACAAGCGAACCCTGTACGATCTGCGCGTCCAGCTCGTAAAGTTGCAGAACCAGGTCATACGCAAGGACCTCCGGATCCTCGTCGTGCTCGAAGGCCGCGACAGCGCCGGCAAGGACGGCGTGATCAAACGGATCGTCAAGAACCTGAGCCCCCGCGAAACGCGGGTGGTGGCGCTGGGCAAGCCGTCCGATCGTGACGAGTCCGCCTGGTACTTCCAGCGGTACGTGCCTCATCTGCCCGTGGGGGGCGAGATCGTGCTCTTCAACCGCAGCTGGTACAACCGCGCGGGGGTCGAGAGCGTGATGGGGTTCTGTACGGCGGCGGAGCACGCGTCGTTCCTAGACGATGCGCCGCACTTCGAACAACTCCTGGTGCGCTCGGGGATCTTGCTGCGGAAGTACTATCTGGACATCGGCAAATCCGAGCAAAAGCGCCGCCTCGCAGACCGTGCCAGCAATCCGCTCAAGCAGTGGAAGCTTAGCCCGATCGACGACGTGGCCGTGAAGAACTGGGAGAAGTACAGCGAAGCGCGGAACGAGATGCTGGCGCGCACACATACGAAGTTCGCGCCGTGGGAAGTCGTGCGGACCGACGACAAGCGCACGGCGCGTCTCAACGTGATCAAGTCGATCCTGGGGAGCCTCGAGTACAAGGGCAAGGACGAGCGACTGCTTCACGTGAACCCCGAGGTCGTGTTCAGCTATGGCGCCGAGCGCGTGAGGGAGCGACGGATCGCGCCGTGATGATAGGCGTCGCCCGCGTTCAACCTCTGACGAGTCCGGCGCAGGTCCACTACATCAGGGCGACGAGCCGCGGAAGGGCGTCCGCGCGGAGAAACTCCGGATGAGGCGGAGAATCTCCGTCGTCGGGTCCCTCATTCGAGAGACATGGCCGATGGGCCGTCACCGCGAACGCGCGGACATCACGTAAGGTCGCGGAGATACCGCTCGCGTGACTCGAATGTCGACCGCATCTGACGCGTGGCAAGCGCCTTGCTCTAGCAGTCGGCATGGCCAGGCACGGAACGGTAGCCGCCCTTCTCCTCATCGCGGCCGGATGCGGAGTAGCACTCGCCTTTCTTCTCCTCACGTCGGGGTGCAGCGAGGGAGTGACTGTCGTACCGCTCCTCAGCGCGGCGGGGATCCCGCTTACCCAGCCGACAACCGTGCCGCTCGAAGTCGTCACACGATCCACCGCGGTTGCCGATCCCCTCCCTGTACACGGGACGGACGTCGCTTATGGCGATGTCGAAGCCGCCCTCGGTCACGCTATCGCGTCGGCCACCGTCCCGTGGGCCGAAAAGCACCGCAAGATCGGCAAGAGCACGGACGGCTGGCAGCTCTTCGTCGAGATCACGAACTCCGACGCGGACTACGAGGACGGGCGCGTCATCTTCTCCGTCGGCGTCCGCGCGACGCTGCGCGCCCGAGCCGGCAACGTCTACCTTGCTCAATCTCAAGCGAGCTGCCGGCAAGGTGGCCTGGTCAAGTCCGACAAGGGTGCCCCCGTCATGTACCGCTGCATGATGGAGGTCGGCCACGATCTCGCGGGATGGCTCGACGGCGTCGACCTCGATGCCGTCGCCACGTCGAAATAGCGCCTTTCTTTTCACGCTACGCCGAGCGATTCGGCCCTTCCCAACAACGTCAACCAGAGAGGCGAGTGGCACGAGTGCCGCCGCTACGAGGTGTCGTCATGCGCAGGTTCTCCATCATCGGTCTGTCTCTTCTCGGTTTCGGTGCGCTCACCATGGGTACGGGCTGCGCCGGAGCCACCATTCAACCCGGGCATCGGGCCCTCTACTTCGACCCCGGCAACGGAGGGATCCAGCACGAAGTGCTCCAGCCGGGATGGAAGCGCCTCGCCTGCCCCTTCTGGGTGCCCGACACCAAGTGCCCGCGCGTCGATGACTTCGACGTCACCTACCAGACGGCGAAGGAGGAGATGCACGTCCTCTCCAAGGAGGGCCTGCCTCTGGATGCTCACGTCGCCGTCTCGTACCGCCCGATCGTGTCGGAGCTCTACCTGCTCGACACCGACATCG
>JBEKGQ010000014.1:0-23075 GCA_050012715.1 Polyangiaceae bacterium | reverse complement strand
CGCGCGGGTCGGGTTCCGCTCGAGCAGCATCAGCCCCAGGGTGTAGCTCGCCTCCGGGTGCCCGGGGTGGATCGCGAGGAGCTTCTCGAGCGTCGCGATGGCCATCGCCTCGTCGCCCCTCAGGCGCGCGATGTTCGCCACCGCGACGAGCGCTTGCGCATGGCTCGGCGCGATGGCGAGCGCGCGCTGCAGGTGCTGCTCGACCTGAGGAAGCAGCTCCGGCCCGTAGCTTCCCCCCGCCACGACCTCGACGCCGATCTGCGCCAGCCAGTACCAGCCCTCGGGGTCGTGCGGACGCACGCGCGAGTGCGCCTCGGCGATCGCGCCGGCGATGGTCGTCTTCTGCCGGCTGCAGAGCCAGGGGAGAAACGCGAGCAAGTCGGGATCCCCGGGGATGGCGACCGCGGCCGCCTGGAGGGCCTCGTCCGCGCGGGCGTCGTCGCCCGTTTCCCGCGCCGCGCGGGCGCCGCGGAGCAAGGAGTCGCGCGTGAAGGCCTGGCGAGCCTCGGGATCGACGGTCGCAGGACGGTAGCCCTCGTCCGAGCTCCACCAGAGGAGCTCGATGGGGCGCGTCGTCCGGAAACGGGCGACGAGGTCGGCGCGCCTTCCCGAGCAATACGCGTGGTAGTCGAGGTGGTCGATGGCGGCGCGATCGCCGCACGTCTCGCAGGTCGGGGCCGCCTCGGAGTCCTCCACGGCGTGGGTCGCGGCCGACTGCACGTTGGTCACGAACGAGTCGACGTCCGAGTACGTGACGAGGGCGATCACGGCCGCGGGGGGGCCGGACGCCACGTGCGCGCGGCACCGATGGCACCACCACGCGCTTCGGAAGAAGTCGAAGGCGTACGCGCCGTGCTCCTTCGTCATCGCCGCGCGATGCACCAGCGGAGGTACTCCAGGGGGGGGTCTCAGCAGCTCGTCCACGGGGCTCACTTCACGCCGGTGATCTTGGCACCCGCACCGAGGGTCGACGTCTTCCCCGTGATCTTCGCCCCCTGCACGTCGACCTGTCCGTTTCCCATCGCGTTGATCGCCTGGCCGGTGGACTTGATGCTCCCACCCTTCATGGTCACCTTGGCGTTACCCGAGGCAAGAATACCGTCCGGCGCGGTGATGTTCACGCCATCGAGCGTCAGCTGACACGCGCCGAGCGCGCTGACGGCAGGGCCGGAGGTCAAGGTCGCGCTCGTTCCCTTGATCGTCACGACCTGACTCGCTCCGCACGAATACGGGGACTTGCCGTCCCAGCTCGCCACCTCGGGCGCGCCCGTGCCGGCCGCCGGCATCCCTCCCGCCGTCGTGTCCTTGATCTGCCCGCGGATCCAGAAAAAGAAGACGATGCCGCCGATGGCGAGGATGAACACCACGATGCCGGTGATGATCCAGCCCCAGATGAAGCCGGAGATCTTGTTCCGGATGTCCCGCTCGATGCGGGCGGTCGGCACGATGACGTTGACCCCGCCCAGGCCGACGACGTGCTGCTGGGCCTGACGCGGCGCGAAGCCCAGCTGCTGGGCGAAGATGGCCGTGAACTGCGGATCGACCTGCCCGTTGGGGGCCCGCACGTCGAGCAGCTGCACGTGCCCCGGACGGACGACGGCGTGGAGCGCCAGGCACTTCGTACAACGCGCGTGTTCCTTGTTGGCGCCCGCGTACTCGAACGACCCGCCGCACTGGAGACACTGCATGGGGGCGACAGCATACGAGGTGCGGGGCTGTCCTCCCATCGCCAAAAGTGACGACACCGACGGCCGGCGGTGGCAGGTTCTCGGCCATGCCTCTTCGCCTCACGAAGCTCGCCAAGCGCGCCGGGTGCGCCGCGAAGCATCCCCCCGGGTATCTCTTTCCGCTCCTCGGAGCGCTCCCGCCGGTGACGGATCCCGACGTGCTCGTAGGCAGCGCGACGGCGGACGATGCGGCGGTCTACCGGCTGACCGACGAGATCGCGCTCGTCCTCACGACGGACTTCTTCACGCCCGTCGTCGACGCGCCTTACGACTTCGGCCGAGTGGCGGCAGCGAACGCGCTCAGCGACGTGTATGCCATGGGCGGGCGCCCGATCGCGGCGTTGAACCTGGTCGGCTTTCCGGATGCCACCCTGGAGGCGAGCGTCCTCGGCGACATCCTGCGCGGCGGGGCGGACAAGGCGAAGGAGGCCGGGATCGACATCGTGGGTGGGCACACCATCAAGACCGACGAGCCCATCTACGGCCTCGCGGTCACCGGGGTCGTTCATCCCGCGCGCATCGTCACCAACGCGGGCGCCCGACCCGGGGACGCGCTCGTGCTCACCAAACCGCTCGGGCTGGGGATCGTCACGACCGCGGCCAAGCAAGACGCGGACACTCGCAACGCCATCGCGGAGGCCATCGAGCTGATGGCGACGCTGAACCGCGCTGCGTGCGAGGCGATGCTCCAGGTCGGCGTGCATGCCGCCACCGACGTGACGGGGTTCGGGCTGCTCGGGCACCTCCGCAACGTGACGAAGGCCAGCGGATGCGCGGCGACGATATGGTTCGACCGGGTGCCGGTCCTCGATGCGGCGCGGCGGTACGCGCGCGAGGGCATCGTGCCCGGCGGAACGCACGCGAACCGCCGCTTCCTCGCGGAAAGCGTGCGCTACGAGGAGGGGATCGAGGCCACCGAGGAGCTGCTGCTCTGCGATGCGCAGACGAGCGGGGGCCTCCTCATCGCCGTCGCCCCCGAGAGAGCCGGCTCCCTGGTCGAGGCGCTCGAGCGGGCCGGTACGCCGTGCGCCGCGGTCGTGGGACGCATCGAGACGGGGGCCGCCGGCACCGCCCGCGTGGGTCGCCACGTCTGAGGCGCGCGTTCGAGTCAGGTGAGCTCGATCGCCAGGAGCTTGCTCCCGTGGATCGGCGTGAAGCCGGGCGTCCACTGGACGGCGGCCATCACCGTCGGCGTCGTCAGGGCGGCGTAGTCGATGTCGACGTCCGCGATGTACACGCCGTCCGCCGATTGCCGTTGCGCGGTGTAGAACCTGCCGTTGACGAAGACCCGGACCGAAGGCTCCGCGAGACCCTCGGTCTCGAGGCGCAGCTCGTAGTGACCGTCGCTCTTGCGCGGGACACCCAGGTACACGTTCGTGAACGTGTCGACCCGGCACCAGTCACGCCATCCGACGACCCCGCCGTGGGTCCAGGCGAACGTGTCGTGGCAGCCCAGCCGCGACGGGTAGGCCGGCTCCTCGCCCCACCGCGCGAGCCGGAACGTCTCGGCCATTCCCAGGTCCTCCTCGCTGCCGGGACGCACCGTCGCCATCAGGATTCGCTCCGGGAGCACGTTCCTGCGGAAACCCACCCCGCAGAGCAGCGCGAAGACGACCGCCGCGGGCCAACCGAAGAGATGGCGCCGCACCGACGGCAGAGAACCCGCGACCGCCTGCACGAGCACCAGCACCATGAGCGGCCAGAAGTCGAAGGCGTACCTCCAGACGAAGCCGATGGCCGCGTGAAAGTAGCTGGCGAGCAGCGCGAGGAGCGCGGCGTAGGGCACGTAGACGGCGAGGCGGCGCTCTCCGAGGGTGACGTAACGCGCGACGTAGCGCGCCAGGATGGCGAGCAGCAGCAGCGGCACGGCGAGACCGAAGAGCCCGTCCGCCGAGTGTGGGGAGTGCCAGGGGTCCTGCAGCTCCATCGTGAAGTGGCACGCCTTGAGGTGCGGCTCCGTGGGCTCCGCGACCGCGTGAAAGAAGAACGCGCGGAAGAGCTCCCACCACACCTCGAGCATGTGCGGCAGCGTATCGGCGCACTGGCTCCCGAATCGCTGGATGGAGAAGTGGTAGCCGAAGTATGGGACGCTGTTCGCGTAGCCCGTCGAGAAGGGCGACCCGCTCTTCACCGCGTTCGAATAGAGCCAGAAGCCGACGAACGGCAGGATGACCCCGGCGAACACGGCGAGACGCGCCCGCGGGCGCGGTCGGAGCAGGACGAGGAGACCCCAGACGCCGAGGTAGCCGAGGCCGGTCACCCGGATGAGGAGGCCGAAGCCGGCGGCGAGCCCGAGCGCGACGACGGGCATCGAGCGGTCCGACCCCAGCATGTGGACGTAGGCGCACATCGCGAAGAGCTCGGCGATGGCCAGGTAGGCGATGGTCTGCTCGTAGATCATGAACCGGTAGGCCATGAGCGGGTAGATCGTGGTCGTCAGGACCAGGCACGTGGCCGCGAGGGAGCAGGCGCCGCGGCGGATCCAACGGGGATCTGGGTGACGTCCCGCGATGAGCCGGTCGATCGTGAGCCACAGGACGGGCACGAGGCTGGCGAGGTAGAGAAAGAAGATCGCGCGGTCGGGGAAGAACCCGGTCGGGAAACCGCGAGCCCGCCGCGCGATGGCGTGGAAAGGCATCTCGAGGAGCGGGACGCCGTAACCCCAGTTCGTGTAGCCGGCGCCGTTGAAGATCTGCTCGTCGCTCGTGATGCGCGAGATGCCGCCGTGCATGCGCAGCGTCCCGGTCAGCATCGCCACGGACGTGAAGCGGTGCTGGTTCGTGTACGTGAAGCCCCAGATGGAGCCCTCCCACACGACCATCGCGGTTCCGAGCAGGAGCAACGATCCGGCGACGAGAAGGAGGATTCGCAGGCGCCGCATGGGTCCGTCGTCCCCACCCGCCGAATGGGATCAGGCCCTCGCCGCCACCACGAGAGCGAACTGCCCGCTGGCGTCGGTCAGCCAGGACTCGAGGCGCATCGCGCCCTGAAAGAGCGTCCGCTCGACGCTGGCGCGCGTGAATTTGCGGCTGATCTCGGTGAGGATCCGCTCGCCTGGCTCGAAGGCGAGCCCGAGGTCGATGGCCCGGAGGTAGACCGACTGCCGGCGATTCGACACCAGATGCATCTCGATGCGCTGCCGCCCCTCGTCGTACGTCGCGCGGTGGTCGAACCCGGCCACGTCGAAGTCGCCGTCGAGCTCGCGTGAGAGGACGCGGAGGACGTTGCGGTTGAACTCCGCGGTGACCCCGCGCGCGTCGTCGTAGGCGGCCACGAGCACGCCCGGATCCTTCACGAGATCGACGCCGAGGAGGAAGCGGTCGCGACCCGTCATCAGGCGCGAGACGTCGCGCAGCAGCGACGGCGCCGCGACCTCGTCGAGGTTGCCGATGGTGCTACCCAGAAAAGCGAAGAGACGGGGGCCGGCGGACGGCGGAGCCACGAGCGCGATGCGCCCGAGATCGTGCGCGAAGTCCCCCACGACGCCGCGCACCGAGAGGCTCGGGTGCTCGGGCAACAGCGACTCCGCCGACATCGCGATGGCGGCGGGCGCGATGTCGAAGGGAACGTAGCTGGGGGAGCCCGCGTGCGCGCAGAGCGCCCGGACGAGGATGCCGGTCTTGCGCGCCAGGCCGCTGCCGATCTCCACCAGGGCGGTCGAGCGCTGAGGTCCGATGCTCGCGACGATCGCGGGGGCGTAGCGCTCGAGGAGCGCCCGCTCCGCCCGCGTCAGGTAGTACTCCTCGAGCTCGCAGATGGCGTCGAAGAGTCGGCACCCCTCCTCGTCGTAGAAGTACTTGGGGGGGATCGTACGCCCCCCGTTGCCGAGACCGGCGCGAACGTCGGCCGCCATGACGGCGAGCACGTCGTGCTCGCGGTCGTTCTCGAGGATCTCCAGGCGAGCTATCCCCACGCGGCGACGTAACTAGCCCAAGGCGTGCCAGGCGCACAGGAAGAACGGACGAGGCCCCGCAGCCCCCCCGGAGCCGGGGCCCGGCACCCGACGGCAGAGCCGCAAACTGGCCCGCCCGCGCCTCCCGTGGGAAAGTACACGCATCGGCGGCCTGGGAAGGACCGCCCGTCGATGCGCAGTACCCTGGCGGAGCTCCTGCTCCGCGTCCCGCTGTTCGTGCTGGTGCTGGCGTTCATCCGCCCGACGCCGCCGCCGAGGCCCGCGCCCGCGCCGCCCGACGCGATGCCGCTCACCCTGGCGCTCGCGCCGACGCCGGCCGCGCCTGCCTGCGCCGAGGGCATGGTGCTCGTGGACGGCGACTACTGCGACGAGGTCGACGAGACGTGCATCAAGGAGCGACCGAAGCCTCACCTCGGCTGCCTGGAGTACGCGGCCCCGACGGTCTGCGAGGGCAAGCAGACGCACATGCGCTTCTGCATGGACAAGTACGAGTTTCCCAACATCGAAGGCGAGAAGCCGATGGTGATGGCGTCCTGGTACGACGCCGACAAGGCGTGCCGAGCCCTCAGCAAGCGCGTCTGCCGCAGCCACGAGTGGACGCTGGCCTGCGAGGGCCCTGACCACCTCCCGTACCCCTACGGGTACGTCCGCGACTCGAAGGCGTGCCACATCGACGAGCGGGGGCCGATGATCGACGAGAAGAAGTTCTATTCGGTCGACCAGGACAAGGAGATCGCGCGCGTCGATCGCCGCGAGCCGAGCGGGGCGCGGCCGGGATGCGGCAGTCCCTTCGGCGTGTTCGACCTCACCGGCAACGTCGACGAGTGGACGACCAACGAGACGGGTGTCCCCGATCACGGGACGCTGAAGGGCGGGAACTGGGGCGAGTGGCGCAACGCGTGTCGGCCGCACACCAACGGCCACGCCGCCTGGTTCCGGTACTACCAGCTCGGGTTCCGCTGTTGCACCGACGCGCCGGAGCCTCGAGGCTCACCGGAGCCTTGAGGCTCACCAGAGGGGCGGGTCGTGTGCCACAATGCCGCCGCAGGCGATGGTGGACGCTCGGAAGCCCGCGGCCGCGGGCGTGTTCTATCCGGCCGAGCGCGAGCTCCTCGCACGCACGGTGCGCGAGCTCCTCGACGCGGTGCCCGCATCGCGGGCGACCCCTCGCCAGGGGAAGGTGCGCGCCATCGTCGTCCCGCATGGCGTGCTCGGTCCGGCCGGGAATGTAGCCGCGGCGGGATGGGCGCGGGTTGCCGCGCACGCTGCGCGCTACCGCCGCGTCGCGCTGGTGGGGCCCGCCCACCACACGCAGTTCGTCGGCATCGCCGCTCCCTTCGCAGACGCCTTCGCCACGCCGCTCGGCGCCGTGGAGGTCGACCGTATCGCCATCGAGATGGTCCGGCGGTTCCCGCAGCTCGTCGTGAGCGACGGGCCCCACGAGCAGGAACCGTCGCTCGAGGTGCAGCTCCCCTTCTTACAGACGCTGCTTCCGAGCGCGGTGATCGTGCCCCTTCTGGTGAGCGACAGCGAGCCCGAGGAGTCGGCCGAGGTGCTCGACGCGCTGTGGGACGACGAGACGCTGGTCGTCGTATCGACGGACCTGAGCCACTACTTCGACGCCGCGACGGCGAAGCGGCTGGACGAGGCGACGGCGAAGTCGGTCGAAGCGCTGGACGCGCTGGTGATCGGCGAGGAGCAAGCGTGCGGGTACGCGGCGCTCCGGGGCCTCCTCACGGCCGCGCGGGGACGGAAGATGAAGGCCGCGCGGGTCGAGATGAGGCACTCCGGGGAGGCCTCCGGGGACCTGACGGAGGTCGTCGGCTACGGCGCCTTCGTCCTGGGGTGACACGTCGACGGCCGGGCGGGGCAGTCTGTCACGGTCCCGGTCGCCAACCAGCTCGCCCGAAGAGTGAAAAAAAGCTTGCGAGGTTGATGCTTTGGCATCAGGGTTCGATCGTTACGAACGTGTGACGACTTGATGACGACGCCTCTTCTGAGAAGCTCCCCCGCCGCCATGGCGGCCACGGTCCCCGGATTCCACGAGACGGGGCGAGAGTCGTCCCCTCGGCTCGATTTGACCCGTGAATCGTCGGCGGACGACGTCGAGGTGCGGGTGGACGTTCACGACGCCTCCCGCCTCGAGTGGACGGTCGCGGTGCCGCTGCCCGCGCGTGGGAAGTTGAAGTACGCGGTGGACGTCCGGCTGGAGATCCCGGCGAACGTCTACGCGCCACACACGGCGTGGGACCAGCTGCAGTCGCTCGCCCGGCTCGATGGTCCCGTGACTAACATGGACCCGAGCGGCGACGTGACGGTCGACGTTCTGCGGCGCGGCGCGATGGCCGTCGTGCACAAGCTCGGGCGCGCCCACGAGGGCTTCGCCCGCCACTGCCGCCTGGCCGGATCGCTGAGCTCGAGCACGCAACGCGACGACCTCGTCGACACGCTGAAACTGTGGTTGGAGATGGCCACCACGACGACCCGCGATGCGCGGGCGCAGCTCGTGGGGGACTCTTCGGGCGAGCCCGTCGAGGTGAGGCGGGAGCGGACGCTGGTCGACGAGTACGTGAGCGTCCGTCTGCTGGAGACGCTCGCCGGCGCCGAGCGCGCGCTCGCCGCGCTCACCGCATCACGAAGCGCGACGACGCACGCCGCGACGGTCGCCGCGGTGGAGGCCAAGCTCGCCGAGGCGCTCGAAGCGGAGATCGTCCACCGGCAGGCGCACGGCTATCCGTGCGCCGACCCCTCGTCACCCGATGCCCTCGAGCAGTACCTGGAGCGCGCGAGCCAGCTCAAGAAGCACTTCCAGGAGGTGTTCTTCCTCGACGCGCAGACCTACGAAGTCGCCCGGCGCATCCACCACTGGGTCGCGGCCTTCATGGCGATCCTCGCGTCGACCTGGGCCTTCGCCTGGCAGATGGCCCTCATGAACTCGCGCCCGACGACCGGGTCGAAGGTCGGCTCGGGGATCCTCCTCGTCGCCACCATCGCCGGGATGATCTACGCGGGCAAGGACCGGCTGAAGGAGATCGGCCGCAACTGGATCAGCGGCAACGTGCACCGCTTCTACGCCCAGCGCGTGGCTCGCTGGCGCGCCCCGGCGCGACGGCTCCGCGGTCGCGACGTCATCGTGAGCGCCCGCCAGTCGTTCGACCAGACCGTCAAGTCCCGCCCGGATCCGCTGAACCCGGCTTCCAGCGCGGCGATCGTTTCGACCGTGGTGCGCTACATCCACCGCGGGCGGGTGATGCCGCAGCCGGCCCTCCTGGCGAGCGGAGTACGTCGCGTGAAGCACGTCTTCCGGTACGACCTGTCGCCGCTGTTCGCCCGCCTCGACGACACGGTGAAGAAGGTGCCCGCGCTCGACGCGATCACCCACCGCGTGAGCTTCATCGACGCCCCGCGGAGGTACCGCGTGCCGGTCCGCGTGCACGTCGAGTGCGACGGCCGCTCGCACGACGTTCATGCGGTGCTCGTGCTGCACAAACACGGGCTCGATCGCCTCGAAGAGGAAGCGTCGACGCTCGTCACCTCGTAGGCGCCCCGCCGCCCACGCGAAGCCGCACGTCGACCGTCCACGGCCCGAAGTTCGGTTGCCCCCTCGCGCGCATCGCGAGAGGGTGACCTGCGGCTTCCGACCTGATGCCAACTGTCCTCACAAGCCGCACATCGCGCTTCCGTGCCAGAGGTGCGGAGAACGATGGGGGCCCACGAAAGGGTTGCGCTTTCCGAGCAATCGATGGAAGTTGGCCCGGTTCTACCAAGGCTGGTACCGACCCACCGCCAACCCCCCCGAGGAGGCTCCCCATGCTCACCCCCACGATCGCCTTCGCCCTGTGGATGGTCGCACTGCCGTCGGCGCAGCCGCCGCTGTCTCTCGATCAGCTCCAGGCCGCCAGCGACGCGCTGGACGCCACGGGCGAGCGCGTGAAGGTGAAGCTCGTGACGCCCGAGATCGTCGGCATCGCGCAGGGCTTCCTCGATTTGCCCATGGGCGCCGAGCGCTACGTCACCCTCCACGGCAAGCGCATCGCGTTCGTCCTCGAGCGCCACTACCACCCGCCGGGCTTCGTCGGCGCGCCCAACGGGTGGCACAAGGGCGTGACCGTCTACGAGCTGAAGTAGGCCAGCCGCCGGCGCCTAGACCGGATCGCGGCGTTTCAGGGCGATGAGCAGCACGATGATCATGAGCAGCGTGCTCGCGAAGAGGGCGGCGGTCGGCACCCACAGCTGATCCCACTCGACGAAACCCCACGCGCCCGCCAGCTGATCGCTCGCCACCTGGGCGATCGCGCACTGGAACTTCCCGTTCTGGATGAAGTCCGGGGCGCTGGTCATGTCGGGCTTGTGGAGGTCGATGTTCCACGCGATGTCGCCCGCGATCGCCATCCGCTCGCTCGCGATCGCGCCCTCGAATCCCCAGCGCGAAGGCATCACGTACATGAGCGGCTTGAGGTTGGGGTTCGTCGTCATCGGGACCATCAGCCCGCCGAGGACGACCTGGGGGATGAGCGCGATCGGCGTCAGCGCCATCGCGGCCTCGGCCGACGAGACGACGGTCGACATGCACAGACCCAGCGCGGTCGCGTTCATCGCCAGCGCGATGAGGTTCCCGAGCTCGAGGGCGAACGCGGTCGGCCCTCCGTTGAATCCCAGCGCGAAGAACACGATGCCGAGGAGCATCGAGCACTGGACGATGCAGAAGAAGCTGAGCAAGAGGTACTTCGAGAGCACGTAGTTGACGAGGCGCAGGTTGACCATGCGCTCGCGGAGGTAGATCGCGCGCTCGGTGACGATCTCGCGCGCGGCGTTGCTCGTCCCGAACCACACACAGCTCACGACCACGAAGAACATCGCTGCCGTGTGATCGGTGGTCGGCTGCATCGTGCTCAGCAGGTTCGGCGTCGAGGCGGCCGCGCTGGCGTTCTTCTTCGACAGCTCCTGGAGCGCGCCGAGGCACCAGTACGGCACCGCCGCCGTCTGGTCGCCGAAGACGAGCCACAGGAGCACCCCGATGATCGGCGCCTGGAGGAACATGATGGCGGCGCCCATGCGGTCGCGCAGCTTCACGCGCCAGTACCGCGAGAGCAGTAGCCCCAGCTGACGGACGACCGCCACGTCGGCGCGATGCGGAACGCCGCGCGCCGCCGGCACCGTGCCGATCGCGCGCCGCCCGGAGTACATCGAGCCGTACACCGGGTTGTCCTGCCGGAAGAACTCCGCCCGCCAGCCCTTCGATGCCTCGATGCGCGCCTGTTGCCGGAGCGCGCCCGGGTTCGAGCGCTTCAACTCCTCGAGCATGAGGCGCTCGCGCACGTTGAGCATGTCGAACATGTCGCGCGGGTTGTCGATGCGCTTGTGCGACGCCCCGGTCGGTGTGCGGGCGAGGATCGACCCGAAGAACGAGTACGCCGGGTCGCCCGTCGGGCCGAAGTACGTCGGCACGCCGCCGTAGCCCATGATGAAGCCGAGGTTGAACTTCTCGAACTCGTCCTTCGCGGGCTGGTGGATCGTCATCACGATCGTCTTGCCGGTCTTCTTCGTGAGGTCGGCGAGGAGGCTGATGAGCGTCGTCGTGTCGTCGGCGGCGAGGCCGCTCGTCGGCTCGTCGAGGAAGAGGATGACCGGGTCGGTCACGAGCTCGAGGGCGATGTTCACGCGCTTGCGCTGCCCGCCGGAGAGCACCTTCTTCTCCGGCTTGCCGATCTGCAGGTTGCGCACCGCCTCGAGCCCGAGGTCGCGCAGCGTGTCGTCGACCCGCCGATCGATCTCGTCCTCCGAGTAGTCCGGCGGCAGGCGGAAGCGCGCGGAGTACTTCACCGCCTCGAAGACGGTGAGCTCCGGGTGGACGATGTCGTCCTGCGGGACGTAGCCGATGCTCCCCCGGAGGGCGTCGTAGATCGTGTAGAGGTCCTCGCCGTTGATGCGGACCTGGCCGCTCGTCGGCGGAAGGTAGCCGTTGAGCGCGAGGAGCAGCGTCGTCTTGCCCGCCCCCGACGGCCCCATCAGCGCGATCATGTCGCCGGGCAGCGCCTTGAAGGAGACGTGGTCGAGCAGGACCTTCATCTGCGACTTGTCGTCGCGGTCGGGCACCTCGAGGTAGAGGTCCCACGCCTCGATCTCGTAGAGCGGCTTGCCGGCCCAGTTGGCCTGGTCCTCGACGACGACGTCGACCCGACTCTCCGCGACGTGGATGAGCAGCGGCATCGGCCCGACGAAGACCTTCTCGCCGCTGGCGACCGGCACCTTCTGGCCGGGCGGCAGACGCTGCCCGCGCACGTACGTCCCGTTCGCGCTGCCGCGGTCCTCGAGGTAGAGCTGCCCGTTCGACATCACGATCTGCGCGTGCTTCGACGAGACCTGCGGGTGGTTGACGACGATCTGGTTGTCGGGCGTGCGGCCGATCGAGATGACGTTCGACTGGAGCTGATCGAGGTCGAGCTCACCGATGACGGTGCGGTGCTTGCGCGGCGTTCCCGCGGGATCCGGTGCTGCCGAGGGCGGCCCCGGCACGGCCGCGCCCAGCGCCAGACCGGCCGTGCCCGCGGCCCCCAGCTGCGCGGTCATCGCCATGGGCGACATGACCTGGGCCGGCGCGGCGCCCGCGAGCCCGCCCTGGGCGATGTGCACGAGCAGCGCCACGGGCACCGGCACCGGGCCGAAGGCCACGAGCCCGTTGGGGTCGATCGGCGTCGGCTGGTTCGGCGGGATCTGCTGGCCGTTCACCCACGTGCCGCTCGTCGAGCCGTGGTCGAGCACCATCATCCGGTCCAGCATCACCGTGGCGTGCTGGCCGCTGACCGCGGCGTGCGAGAGGACCAGCGAAGCGCGGGTCGCGTCGCGACCCACGACGATGTGCCCGCGTGGGGGCTGGAGCTGCCCGGGCGCCATGAGCATCGAGCAGAGGGCGACGTGCGCGAGCGGTACGGGCACGCCGGCGAGCGTGAAGGCGGTGCGGAAGTCGAAGGGAACGCTCTGCTGCGACCCGACCATCGCGCCGTTGGCGGTGGTGGGGCCCATGCCCAGGTCGACGAGGAAGAGCTGCCCGTTCTGGCGCACGACGCGCGCGTGATGCGGAGAGACGGGCGCGGGCAGCACGACGTCGTTGTCCGGCGCGCTGCCGAGCAGGATCTCCGTCTTGCCGAAGGCGGGGGGCATCGGGGCGCTATCTTAGAGGGTGTTCCAGACGAAACACCACGAAGGTTGCGGCTTCAGGCGAGCCCTCGAAGCGGCAGGCCCGCCTTCTCGTAGATGCGGTCGATGACCCGCATGTTGGCGACGCCGTCGCGCGCCGACGTGAGCACGGGCGCGCCACGGAGGACGCCGTCGGCGAAGGCGCGGAGCTGGCACTCGTAGGTCGAGGGGCCCGGGACGCGCTCGACGGTCTTGCCGGCGCGCGTGCGCACCGTGAGCCGGTGGTAGAGCTGCGGCGCGACCTGGTTGAAGACGCGCATCTCGCCCTCGTCGCCGACGATGCGCGCCGAGATGTCGAGCAGCGTCCACGAGAACATCGAGCAGTGCACGCGACCCGTCCGTCCGTCGGCGAAGGCCACGTCGACGACCATCGCGCGGTCGACCTTGGGCGACGACAGCTTCGCCATCGCGCGCGTGACCTCGGGCTCCGCGCCCGCGTAGGCGCGGAGCATGTTCACCGCGTAGCAACCGGTGTCCATCGTCGCGCCGCCGGCGAGCCCGTAGTCGTACCGGATGTTGCCGGGCACCGGCAGCGGGATGCACATGCTCGTCTCGATCCGCTGCACGCGCCCGAGCTTGCCCTCCGCGATGACGTCGAGCATGCGGGCGGCGAGCGGGTGGTACCGCCAGTGGAAGGCCTCCATCAGCACCCGGCCGGCGCGCTCCGCGGCGGCGGCCATCTGCTCGGCCTCGGCGGCGTTGGAGGCCATCGGCTTCTCGCAGAGCACGTGTTTGCCCGCGCCGAGGGCGCGGACGGTCCAGGCGCAGTGCAGGCTGTTCGGGAGCGGGTTGTAGATCGCGTCGATGTCCGGGTCGTCGATCAGCGCGTCGTACCCGCCCAGCACCCGGGGAATGCCGTGGCGCTGCGCGAACGCCTGGGCTCGCCGCGGATCGCGCGCCGCGATGGCCGTCACGGCCACCTCGGGAACGGCCTTCGCCGGGGTCAGCAGCGCCGTCGGGACGATGCGGGCCGCGCCAAGGATGCCAATGCGCAAGGGGGGCATGCGAGCTACGATCCTACATGGCGAGCGTCAGTCCGGGGCTCCCGCTGGAGCGCGCAGCGGCGTCGCTCCCGGCCGCGCTCCGGCGCCCGGTGCGCGTTCGTGCGACGCGCCATCCGCAGCGCGACGCGACCGTCCTCGGCGACGTGCGCCTCCGTTACGTCGACGTGGGCCCCGCGGGCGGGCACCCCGCGAGCGGTCCGCCTCTCGTCATGGTGCACGGCATCGCCTCCCGCCTGGAGGAGTACGAAGAGATGATCGGTCCTCTCGCCGCGCACCGGCGCGTCGTCGTGATGGATCTCCCCGGCAACGGCTACTCCGACAAGCCAGACCGCCCCTACACCCTCGCGTTCCTCGAGGACGCCGTTCTCGGCCTGCTCGACCAGCTCGCCATCGGACAGGCCGACCTCGCCGGCGGGAGCCTCGGCGGCAACCTCGTCCTTCGCCTTGGCCACCGCGCCCCGCAGCGCTTCCGGAGGCTCGTGCCGTGGGGACCGGCGGGCACCTGGGAGCCCATGCGCCTGCTCGGTGCGCTCGCCAGCGTGTGGCTGCGCGCGCGGAGCCTCGCCTTCTGGCCGGTCGTCTGGGTGCAGTCGCGCTTCTGGTACCGCCCTTCGTGGGAGGGCCGCGATCTCGCGCTCCGCGAGACCTTCGCGCACTACCGCGAGATCTACGGACGCGGCTTCTCGCGCATGTACTTCGAGATCGTCCGCGAGCAGGTGACGACGTCGCTCTACCCCATCGCGCCGGCCATCGCGCAGCCTACGCTCGTCGCGTGGGGCGACCAGGACCACGCCCTCGGCATGGGCGCCGGCGTGAAGCGCCTCGTCGGCCTCCTGCCGCACGCGCGCCTCCGGGTCTTCGAGGGCGCCCGGCACTCGCTGGCCAACGAGGTGCCCGGGGAGCTCGCGCGCGAGGTCGACGGGTTCCTGACCGCGAGCCTCTGAGCTCACGCGCTCGCGGCGCGCGCGCGGCGGACCCGGCGCACCCCGCTCGCCGGCCCCGCCGCGGCGGGCGGAATGGGGACGGCGACTTGCCGGTACCCGTCGACGAGCGCGTCGACGAAGAGGCGGATCCGCGGCGACAGATGCCGCGTGCTCGCGTACGCGACGCGCAGGTCGGCGTGGCTGCTGGCCCAGCCTTCGAGCACCGGTGCGAGCCGGCCCTCGCGAAGATCCTCGGCGACCAGGAAGAACGGCAGCGGCACGATGCCCGCCCCGCACCGCGCGGCGTCCCGCGCCATCATGAGCGAGTTCATGGACAGGCGGCCGGTGACGCGAACCGTCCGCTGCTCGAGGCCGCGCTCGAAGTGCCAGGTCGCGTCCCGCGTGTCGCCGAAGACGACGCAGGCGTGCTCGCGGAGCTCCTCCGGCGCGCGCGGGGCGCCCCGCTTCGCGAGGTAGGCCGGCGACGCGTACCAACGGAGCTCCGCGCGCGTCAGCTTCCGCGTGACGACGTTCGACGTCTCTTCGCCGGTGAAGAGGCCCACCGCGACGTCGAAGCCCTCTTCGATGAGGCTGAGGCGCCGGTCGGTGGCCACGACTTCGATCGACACGTCGGGGTACTTCTGGATGAACGACGTCGCCACGCCCGCGACGAACGCATGACCGAAGAGCAGCGGGCACCCCACCCGCAAGACGCCACGCGGCGACGCGTTCACGTCGGACACGGCCAGGTTCGCGTCCTCGACCTCGGCGACGATGCGCGCGCAGCGCTCGTAGTAGCTGCTCCCGACCTCGGTGACGCGGACGCTCCGCGTCGTCCGGTCGAGGAGCCGGGCCCCGAGCTGTGCTTCGAGCCGCGAGACACGCTGGCTGACCGTGGACCGCGGTACGTGGAGCGCCTCCGACGCCCCCCGGAAGCTGCCGGACCGGACCACGGCCACGAACGTCTCCATCGCCTGATAGTCGGCCATTGTGCAGCCCGGTGGACGAGTCTATGCAACCGACCCGGCCTAGTCCAACGAGGGCGAACAGCGCACCTTGAGCGCTGTTCGGAACGGTTCCTCTCCGCGCCACATCGAAACGGTCCGAAACCACGAGGGAACGGTCGGATGAGCACCACCACTGCAGACACCCAGGGGACGGCTCCGCCCGCGGCGCAATCCCCTGCCAAGCCCGCCGCCCGCAGCAAGCGGCCGCTCTTGCTGGGCGTCCTCGCCATCGTCGTGATGGGCGGCGTCGGCTACTGGGCTTACCAGCGCCAGTTCGAGGACACGGACGACGCCGCCATCGACGCCGACATCAGCAGCATCTCGCCGCGCGTGTCGGGTGTGATCACGTCGGTGAACGTAGTCGAGAACCAGTCCGTCAAGCAGGGCGACCTCCTCGCCGAGATCGACCCGAAGGACCTCCGGGTCGCGGTCGCCCTCGCCAAGGCGCAGGTCGCCGAGGCCGAGGCGCAGCTGAAGATCGAGGACCCGAGCGTCGACATCACCGAAACGTCGAACCGCGCGTCCGTCGCCTCGACGACGTCCGACATCGCCTCCGCCGCCGCGTTCGTGTCGCAGGCGCAGAAGCAGGTCGACCAGACCGCGGCGCAGCTCGCGCAGGCCGAGGCGAACGACAAGAACGTGCAGGACGAGAAGCGCCGCGCCGACGAGCTCATCGCCCAGGGCGCCATCACCAAGTCCGAGCTCGACCAGAAGACGAGCGCGGCCATCGCGTCGTCGGCGAACGTCGTCGCGCTCCGGCACGCGCTGCAGGCGGCGGGAGACGTCGTGCAACAGGCCCGCGCGCGCCTCGCGTCGACGCAGACGCGCCTCGCCGAGGTGCGCTCGAACGCCCCGCGGCAGGTCGAGGAGCGGCGCGCGTCGGTCGTCTGGCGCCAGGCGCAGCTCGACGCGGCGAAGGCGCAGCTGGAGCAGGCGGAGCTGAACCTCTCGTACACGAAGATCGTCGCCCCCGTCGCCGGCATCGTCGGCAAGAAGTCGGTCAGCGTCGGCGATCACGTCGCCCCCGGCCAGGACCTCATGGCCATCGCGAAGACCGACGACGTCTGGGTCACCGCCAACTTCCGCGAGACGCAGCTTCGCAAGATGCACACCGGTCAGTCCGCGAGCGTGCACGTCGATACCCTCGACGCGGACCTCCACGGGACCATCGAGAGCATCGGCGGCGCCACCGGCTCGCGCTTCAGCGTGCTCCCGCCCGAGAACGCTTCGGGCAACTACGTGAAGGTCGTCCAGCGCATCCCGGTCCGCATCCGGCTCGATCCGGGCCAGCCCGGGATGGATCGGCTCCGCCCCGGCATGTCGGTCGAGCCGCAGGTCAGGTTGCAGTGACCGCGGTCGCGACCGCCGACGGCGGGGTCGCCTCCGCCCCGCCGGCTCGCGCGGCCTATCTCACCACCGGCTGGACGGGCGGGCACAACCCGTGGGCCATCGCGCTCGTCGTCACGATGGCGACGTTCATGGAGGTGCTCGACACGAGCATCGCGAACGTCTCGCTCCCGCACATCGCGGGCGACCTCTCGGTGAGCCAGGACGAGAGCACGTGGGTCCTCACGTCGTACCTCGTGTCGAACGCGATCATCCTGCCCATCAGCGGGTGGATCGCCTCCAAGGTCGGGCGCAAGCGCTTCTACATGTCGTGCGTCGCGCTCTTCACGATCTCCTCGTTCCTGTGCGGCATCGCGCCCTCGCTCGGCGCGCTCATCTTCTTCCGCGTCCTGCAGGGGCTCGGCGGCGGCGGGCTCGGCCCGAGCGAGCAGTCGATCCTCGCCGACACCTTTCCCCCCGCGAAGCGCGGCATGGCCTTCGCCGTCTACGGCATGGCGGTCGTGCTCGCGCCGGCCATCGGGCCGACCCTCGGCGGGTTCATCACCGACCACTACAGCTGGCGCTGGGTCTTCTTCATCAACGTGCCGGTCGGCGTCATCTCGATGTTCCTGTCGAACCACTTCGTGACCGACCCACCGCACCTGCGGAACCTCAAGGAGCGCGGCCAGCCGATCGACTACATCGGGCTCTCCCTCATCGCGGTCGGCCTCGGCACGCTCGAGGTCGTCCTCGACAAGGGGCAGGAGGACGACTGGTTCCACACCCCGTTCATCGGGTGGTTCTCGGGCATCGCCGCGGTCGCGCTCGTCTCGTTCGTCGTCTGGGAGTGGAAGCACGAGCACCCCATCGTCGACGTGCGCATGTTCAAGAACCGGAACTTCGCGGCGTCGAACGTCATGATGTTCACGCTGGGCGTGGTGCTCTTCGGCACCACCGTGCTCCTGCCCCAGTACACGCAGATCTTGATGGGCTACTCGGCCCAGCAAGCCGGCATGGCCCTCTCGGCGGGCGGCTTCGTCGTCATCATGCTGCTTCCCTTCGTGGGCCGCGCCGTCAGCAAGGTCGACCCGCGCGTGCTCATCGCGTTCGGGTTCACCGCCTCATCGCTGGCCCTCTTCTACATGACGACGCACTTGAACCAGGGGATGGACTTCCGGCAGGCGACGATGCTCCGCGTCTACCAGTCGGTGGGGCTCGCCTTCCTCTTCGTGCCCATCAACACGCTCGTCTACAACGGCGTCCCGCCCGAGAAGAACAACGCCGTCTCGGGCATCGTGAACCTGTCGCGCAACATGGGGGGCGACGTGGGCATCGCCTTCGTGACGACGTTCCTCGCGCGACGAAGCCAGGCGCACGAGGCCAACCTCGCCGCCCACACTTCGCCGTTCGACAAGGCCTTCGAGCTGCGCCTCACCCAGCTCACCGCGGGCTTCGAGCACACCGGGGCCGGCGCCGCGACCGCGGCCCACAAGGCGCTCGGGGCCATGTATGGGCTCCTCGTGCAGCAGGCGACCACGCTCGCGTACATCGACGTGCTCGAGGTCATGGGGGTGGCGACGGCGCTGATGGTGCCGCTGCTCCTCCTCACGCAGAAGGCCAAGGGCGGCGGCCCCGCGCCCGCCGGACACTAGGAATGAAAGGGACACGGGTCGTGAAATCGTCAGCTCGTCTTGCCATCGGCGTCGGCGCGCTGGCGCTCGCCTACTCCCCCTTCGGCCAGTCCTCGGTTGCCTCGGCGCAGACTCCTCCCGCCTCCGCCGACGTGGCGCACATCGAGACGCAGCTCGGCGCGCTCCTCGCGCGCCCCGGCGGGCTCACCTCGGAGCAGGCCGCCGCGCGCGCGACGGCCACGAGCTACGACGTGCAGGCCCGCCGCGCCGACGCCGACGCCGCCGGCGCGGTCGTCGATCAGGCCGACGCCGCGTACGTCCCCCGCGTGAAGGGCACCGCGAGCTACCAGCGGTCGTCGGCGGTCGCGCTCGTGCTCGGCCCGCTCGGCACGTTCTCGTACCCGCAGAACAACTGGAACCTCCAGGTCGACGTCGACGTGCCGATCTCGGACTACGTGCTCAAGATCGCGAAGCAGCACGCCGCCGCCGAGCATGGCTCGAACGCGGCGAAGCTCACCGAGCGGGCGGCGAAGGCGACCGCCTCGAGCAACGCCCGCATCCAGTACTACGCGTGGGCGCGGGCGCGACTGCGCGAGGTCGTCGCGGAGGATGCCCTCGAGCTGGCGCGGGCGCACGCGGCGGAGGCGAAGGCGGAGCTCGACTCGGGGAAGGCCTCGCTGGCCGACGCGATGGCGGTCGACGCGCAGGTCGCGCAGAGCGAGCTGCTCGTCGTGAGGGCGAAGAACTCCGAGGCGCTCGAGGAGGACCGGCTCCGCACCGCGCTGCACGACTCGCCGGAAGCGCGCTACGAGATCGGTGAGCCGCTCCTCGCGGACCTCGCGCCGCTCCCGGGCGAGAACGACTTCAACGGCCTCCTCGGCGAGGCGCTGAACGAGCGCGCGGAGCTCCGCTCCCTCGGCGAGACCGCCCTCGGCCAGCGGGCGCAGGCGGCCGCCGCGCACTACGACATCCTCCCGAAGCTCGACGGCATCGGCACGGCGCAGTACGCGGATCCGAACCCGAAGTACTTTCCGCCCGAGAGCGTGTGGCACGGGACGTGGGCCATCGGCGGCGCCGTCACCTGGTCGGCCACCGACGTGCTCCTCGGCGCGACGAACGGGAGCGCCGACCTGGCCCATGCCCGCTCGACCGAGGCGCAGGCGCTGACGATGCGCGACGCCATCCGCGACGAGGTGCTGACCGCGTGGCAGTCGGTGCACGAGGCGCAGGTGGCCATCGTCTCGACGCAGCGCAGCCTCGCCTCGGCCGAGGAGTCGTACCGCGTGCGCCGCGCCCTGTTCCACGCCGGCCGCGCGACGAGCACGGAGCTGTCCGACTCGGAGAACGCGCTGACGTCGGCCCGCCTCGACGCGGTCAACGCCCGCATCGATCTGCGAACCGCGAGGGCCCGCCTGTCCCACGCCACCGGGCGGGACGAAGGCGGTGCCCTCGCGAGACGCGACGGCCCCTGAGCGGACCCGCTCAGCGCAGGTCGAAGCGATCGAGGCTCATGACCTTGGTCCACGCGGCGACGAAGTCGTGCACGAGCTTCTCCTGCCCGTCGCTCGACGCGTAGACCTCGGCGAGGGCCCGGAGCTGCGAATTGGAGCCGAAGACGAGGTCGACGCGGCTGCCCTTCCACTTCACGGTGCCGGTCGTGGCGTTGCGCCCTTCGAACAGGTCCTTGGAGCCGGCGGCGGGGTGCCACTGCGTGCCCCCGTCGAGCAGGTTCACGAAGAAGTCGTTCGTCAGCGATTCCCGCCGCTCGGTGAAGACCCCCACGTCGGACTGGCCGGCGTTCGCGCCGAGCACGCGCAGGCCGCCGATCAGCACCGTCATCTCCGGCGCAGTCAGCGTCAACAGCTGCGCGCGATCGACCAGCAGCTCCTCGGCCGGCCGCCGGTGGCCGCTCGCCAAGTAGTTGCGGAAGCCGTCCGCGGTCGGCTCGAGCACCGCGAACGAGTGCACGTCGGTCTGCTCCTGGGTCGCGTCCGTGCGGCCCGGCGCGAAGTACACCTTGACGTCGTAGCTCGCGTTCTTCGCCGCCTGCTCCACCGCCGCGCACCCGCCGAGGACGATGAGGTCGGCGAGGGAGATCCGCTTCTTGCCGCCCTGCCCGGCATGCTCGGCGCGCACCTTCTCGAGCACCTCGAGCACCGGGCCGGTGCCCTGATTGATCGCCCAGTCCTTCTGCGGGGCGAGGCGCAGCCGCGCGCCGTTCGCCCCGCCGCGCTTGTCGGTGCCGCGGAACGTCGCCGCCGACGCCCACGCCGTCGACACGAGCTGCGCGATGGAGAGGCCCGAAGCGAGCACCTTGGCCTTCAGCGCCGCTACGTCGGCATCCGAGACGAGGTCATGGTCGACGGCCGGGACCGGGTCTTGCCAGATCTGCGGCTCCTTCGGCACGAGCGGCCCGAGGCACCGCGTGACGGGCCCCATGTCGCGGTGCGTGAGCTTGTACCAGGCCCGCGCGAACGCGTCGGCGAATGCCGCCGGGTCCTCGTGGAAGCGCTTCGCGATCTTCGAGTACGCCGGGTCCACCCGCAGCGCGAGGTCCGTCGTGAGCATCGTCGGCGCGTGCTTCTTCGCCGGATCGTGGGCGTCGGGCACCGTGCCCGCGCCCGCGCCGTTCTTCGGCGTCCACTGCTTGGCGCCCGCGGGGCTCTTCGTCAGCTCCCACTCGTAGCCGAACAGGTTGTCGAAGTACCCACGGCCCCACTTCACCGGGCTCGACGTCCACGCGCCCTCGAGCCCGCTCGTGATCGCGTCGCCGCCCTTGCCGGTCCCGAAGGCGTTCTTCCAGCCGAGCCCCTGCTCCTCGATGCCGGCCGCCTCCGGCTCCGGGCCGATGTACTTCCCGGGGTCGGCCGCGCCGTGCGTCTTGCCGAAGGTGTGCCCCCCCGCGATGAGCGCCACCGTCTCCTCGTCGTTCATCGCCATCCGCGCGAAGGTCTCGCGAATGTCGCGCGCCGACGCGAGCGGATCGGGGTTCCCGTTCGGCCCCTCGGGGTTCACGTAGATGAGGCCCATCTGCACCGCGCCGAGCGGCGTCTCGAGCTGCCGGTCGCCGGTGTAGCGCTCGTCGCCGAGCCACTTCGACTCGGGGCCCCAGTAGACGTCCTCCGGCTCCCACGCGTCCTCGCGTCCGCCGGCGAAGCCATACGTCCTGAAGCCCATCGTCTCGAGCGCGCGGTTGCCGGCGAGGATCATGAGATCCGCCCACGAGATCTTCCGCCCGTACTTCTGCTTGACGGGCCAGAGCAGGCGCCGCGCCTTGTCCAGGTTCGCGTTGTCGGGCCAACTGTTGAGCGGCGCAAAGCGTTGCATGCCGGCCCCTCCGCCCCCGCGCCCGTCGCCCACGCGATAGGTACCCGCGCTGTGCCACGCCATGCGGATGAAGAACGGCCCGTAGTGCCCGTAGTCGGCCGGCCACCAGGACTGCGAGGTCGTCATCAGCGCGTCGAGATCCTTCGTCAGGGCGGCGAGGTCGAGGCTCCTGAACTCCTTGGCGTAGTCGAAGCCCTCGCCCATGGGGTTGGCCTGCGGCGGCCGCTGCTGCAGGATCTTCAGGTTGAGCTGCTCGGGCCACCAGTGCTGGTTCGCGGTGACCGCGGTCGTCGCGTGCGCGTGCCCGTGCATCACGGGGCACTTGTCGACGCTCTTCAAGATTTGCTCCGCCATGGTCTCTCTCCTTTTCTCTTCTTGCCGCGAAGAGCAAAGTACGCCCTGCGCACGGTGGCTTCCAATCGATTGAAGCGATGTCATCGATAGCGTGGCACTATCGACGCGTGACGGTGACGGCGGGCCTCGGAGGGCGGCGGCGGTGAGCGCGGGACCGCATCCCTTCACGCTCCGGCAGCTCCAGTACGTCGTGGCGGTGGCCGAGGAGCTCTCGTTCCATCGCGCGGCCGCGCGGTGCCACGTGTCGCAGCCGACGCTGAGCGCGCAGCTCGCGCAGGTGGAGGACGCGCTCGGGGTGAAGCTCTTCGAGCGCAGCCAGAAGAAGGTGGTCGTCACGGTGGCCGGGCGCGACGTCGTCGACCGGGCGCGGCGGCTCTTGCTCGAGGCGGACGAGATCGTCCACGCGACGCAGCGGATCCGCGACCCGCTCGCCGGCACCATCCGCGTCGGCATCATTCCGACGATCTCGCCATACCTCCTCCCGTCGACCTCGCCCGCGCTGCGCCGGAAGCTGCCTCGCCTGCGCGTCGTGTGGATCGAGGAGGAGACCGACGTGCTCGTGCGCCGGCTCCGCGACGGCGAGCTCGAGGGCGCAGTGCTGGCGCTCGAGGCGGACATCGGGGACGTCGCGCACGAGGTGATCGCGAAGGACCCGTTCTTCCTCGT
>JBEKGQ010000013.1:0-23632 GCA_050012715.1 Polyangiaceae bacterium | reverse complement strand
GGTGCTGACGGTCGAGCTTCGCCCGAGTCCTGAGGAGGCCGCGCCCGCGGAGGAGTCGCCGCGCGCGAGCGAGGAGGGTGACTCCGACAAGCGCTACCGCCTGCTCTTCGACGCGACGCCGCTGCCCGTCTTCGTCTTCGACTCCGAGTCGCTCCGGTACCTCGCCGTCAACGAAGCCGCGCTCCAGAAGTACGGCTACTCGCGCGAAGAGCTGATGGGGATGACGGTGCTCGACATCCGTCCGGAGGAGGACGTGCAGCGCCTGAAGCAGACGCTCGCGAGCCTGGCGCCGATCAACCTGAACACGGGGTCGTGGCGCCACCGCAAGAAGGACGGGACGACGTTCGAGGTGGAGATCACGACCCACGCCATCGAGTTCGGCGGACGGCCGGCCCGGCTCGTCGTGGCCAACGACGTCACGGAGCGGCGCCGCGTCGACGAGCAGCTGCGTCAGTCGCAGCGGATGGAAGCCACCGGACAGCTGGCGGGCGGCGTGGCGCACGATTTCAACAACCTGCTCGGCGTCGTCCTCGGCGCGGGCGAGCTCGCGAGGCACGCGGCGCGGGCCGGACGCCCGGTCGAGCCGTATCTCGCCGAGATCGACGCGGCCGCCAAGCGCGCGGCGGACCTCACGCGCAAGCTCCTCGCCTTCTCGCGCAAGCAGGTGCTCGAGGTGCGGACGCTCGACGTGAGCGAGATGGTGGACGACTTCCTTCAGCTCATCCGGCGCGTCATCGGCGAGGACGTCGAGCTCGTGACCGTGCGATCGCCGGAGCCGCTCATCGTGAGCGCCGACGCCTCGCAGCTCGAGCAAGTCCTCCTCAACCTGTGCACGAACGCGCGCCAGGCGATGCCCTCCGGCGGACGCATCGTGCTCGAGACGCGGCGCATGCGCTTCGACGTCGCCGACGTCCAGCTCGCCCCCTGGGCCGCGGTCGGCGACTGGGCCGAGCTGAGCCTCACCGACGACGGCGAGGGCATGGACGAGGCGACGCGCGCGCGCGTCTTCGAGCCGTTCTTCACGACCAAGCGCGACGGAACGGGGCTCGGCCTGGCGATGGTGCACGGCATCGTCCACCAGCACGGCGGGCTCGTCCACGTCGAGAGCCGCCCGGCCGCCGGCACGACCGTGCGCGTGTACCTGCCGCTCGCGCACGAAGCGATCGACGCCGTCCCAACGCCCGCGCCGTCGAACGGTGCCCTCGTCCACGGCGGCCACGAGACGCTCCTCGTCGCGGAGGACGAGGCGCCCCTGCGCGGGCTCCTGGCGCTCACCCTGTCGGAGCTCGGCTACGAGGTGATCACGGCGTCCGACGGCGAGGAGGCGGTCCGCACCTTCGCCGAGCAGCGTGGGCGTATCTCGCTCGCCATCCTCGACGTCGTGATGCCGCACCTCGGGGGGGTGCAAGCCTTCGAGCGCATGCGGGCCCTCGATCCGACGCTGAAGGTCATCTTCATCACGGGCTACGCCCCCCAGCACGCCCAGGTGAGTCGAATCCTCGAGAACGGGGGAAACTCGATGCTCCACAAGCCGTTCGGGCTGAAGGACCTCGGTCACGCCGTGCGAGAGACTCTGGACGGGCGGGCCTGACCGCCATACGACCGGGAACATGGTCCTCGACGCTCGCCTCGCCAAGCTCGCCACCGGGCAGTCGGCCCGTGACGCCGCGCTGGCCTTCTCTCGCTCGCGGCACGAGAAGCTGGCGGACGCGGAGCGGGTGCGCGCGGACGAGTTCGAGGCCATCCTCGAGGCGATGTTCCTCATGGCGGCGGTCGACGGCGAGATCGCGGCCGACGAGGTGGGGCAGCTCGCGGCGAGCGTGCAGGCCATCGTCGACACGACGGGGGGCCAGCTGAAGCTCGACCTGTCCCCGGCGATGGACGAGCTCGCGGCCCGCCTCGCGCGCGACGGCTGGAAGGGGCGTCTCGACACGCTCTCGCGGCGCCTGCCGACGGCGGAGTCCCGGACGTTCGCGTTTCGCCTCGCGGCGGCGGTGGCGTTCGTCGACGACAACGTGGTTCACGCCGAGGCCGCGGCGATCGACGCGCTGGCGAGCGCGCTCGGAATTCCGGCGGACGATTCGCAGCGCATCCTGGGCGAAGTCCAGGAAGAGCTGTTCGGAGGTTAGAACGTGGCGACAGCCCATTTCCTGATCAAGAGCGAGCCCACGGCGTACTCGTTCGAGCAGCTCGTCGCCGACGGCAAGACGCAGTGGACCGGCGTCCGCAACTTCGCCGCCCGCAACACCCTGCGCTCGATGAAGAAGGGCGACGGCGTCCTCTTCTACCACTCGAACGAGGGCAAGGCGGTGGTCGGAGTCGCGCGGGTCGCCGGCGAGCCGTACGCCGATCCGACGCAGGACCCGGAGGGGGAGGACTGGAGCGCGGTCGACCTCGAGCCGGTGCGGGCGCTGAAGACGCCGGTGACCCTCGACGAGATGCGAGTCCACCGCGTCCTCGGCAAGATGGCCATCTTCAAGCAGACGCGCCTCTCCGTCGTCCCCGTGACGAAGGAGGAGTTCGACACCGTCGTGGAGCTCGGCAAGCGGAAAGCGTGAACGCGGGACCGGGCCGGGTGAGGCCCCTCACGCGACGAGGCTCTTCCGGTCCACGCGGACCCCGCCCCTGCGCTCCTTGATGAGCCACGTCCTCATCATCCCCTTGCCCTTCACGTCGATCTCCCCGCGGTCCTCGAACACGTACATCTCCCGGATGCGCAGGTAGGTCTCGTGCGAGACCTGCACCGAGCCCGGCGTGCCCGTCGACTCCATGCGGCTCGCGATGTTCACCGTGTCGCCCCAGACGTCGTAGATGAACTTCTTCTTTCCGATCACACCCCCGACGACCGGGCCCGTGTTGATGCCGATCCGCACGCTGAAGTCCTCCTCGAGCGCTTCGCTCAGCTCGGCGATGCGGTCGAGCATGTCGAGCGCGAGCTCGGCCAGCGCGAGCGCGTGATCCTTCCCGCCGTTGAGACCGCCGACGACCATGTACGCGTCGCCGATGGTCTTGATCTTCTCCAGCCGGAACCGGTCGAGCAGGTCGTCGAACGCCGAGAAGAGCTGGTTCAGCCGCGCGACGAGCGCCTCCGGGGAGAGCCGCGCCGAGAGACGCGTGAACCCGACGATGTCGGCGAAGAGCACCGACACGTCCTGGAAGCCGTCCGCGATCGGTCGGTTCTCGAGCTTCAGCCGGTCCGCGATGGCGGCGGGGAGCACGTTGAGGAGCAGCTCGTCCGACTTCTGCTTCTCGGCGTCCAGCGCCTCCATCTGCGCCTGGATGGTGCGCCGCTGGACGAACCCCTCCCGTGACTGCCGTTCCATCTGGCGCGCCACGAGGACGCCGATGAGCCCCATCGAGACGATGGCCATGTTGATCGACACGAGGACGACCACGCTGCCGTGCCCCAGCGCCAGGGTGAGCACGTTGTAGAGGAGCACGGTGAGGATCGCGTACGCGAGCTCGTCGACGACGTCGAAGCGCGCGATGAAGGGGCCGAGCACGAGAAAGAGCGGCCCCCAGGACGTCTGCAGGGCGGCCGGCTCCCCGCCGGCGATGGCGCCGAGGGAGAGGACGACGGCGCTGATCGTGAACGCGAAGAGCAGCATGGCCGGCCGGTGCCAGCGCGCGTAGAGGCGCGTCCACATGAGCGGCAAAACGACCGCGAACATCGGCACGGAGAGCCCGTAGCGGATCGCCCACGCCTCGCGAAGGAGCGGCGGCGGCATGATGAACGCGTCGTGGACGCCGTACGCGAGGAAGATGACCGCGCTGAGCGTCACGGTGAAGCGCGTCACGGGCCGGATCGACTGCGCGAAGGCCTCGCGCGCGTACTCGGCCTCCAGCGCGGGGTCGACGAACCTCGCGGTGAAGGGGCTCGTCGGCGAGGCGGACATGGGCGCGGCCGCCATTCTATCCTCACCCCGATGCCCCCGAGCCCGAAGGAGCAACTGGACGCTTTCCTCGACCGCTTCACGCCGGAGGTCGCCGCGCGAGCCCGCCGCGCGCTGGCGAAGATGCGGCGGCTCGTACCCGGGGCGCTCGAGCTCGTCTACGACAACTACAACGCGCTCGTCGTCGCCTTCGGGCCGACCGAGCGCGCCTCGACGTTCATCTTCTCCATCGCGGTGTACCCGAAGTACCCGACGCTCTTCTTCGCCGGCGGCGCGAAGCTCCCCGACCCGACGAAGCGCCTTCGCGGCAGCGGCACCTCGATTCGCCACGTCGTCCTCGAGGACGACACCGTCCTCGACCGGCCGGACGTCCGCGCGCTCATCGAGGCCGCGCGGACGCGCGCGAAGGTGCCCATCGACCCGAAGCAGCGGCGGAGGCTCGTCATCCGGAGCATCGCGCCCAAGCAGCGCCCTCGACGACCCCGGGAGAAGTGACCCGGCTCAGTCCTCGGGGACGAGCCCGAATCCGCCGGCGTTCACGTCGGCGACCGCCTGCCTGATCTCCTCGATCGAATTCATGACGAACGGGCCATACGCGACGACCGGCTCGTTCAGAGGCTCGCCGGAGAGGAGGATGACGTGCGAGCCTTCCTCGGCCACGAGCTCCAGCAGCGCGGCGTCGTTCGCGAAGAGGACGAGCTCCCCCGCGCTCGCCGTGCGGGCGCCGGCGCGGACGCGGCCCTTCGCGACGACGGCCATGGCGTTGTAGGTCGCCGGAAGCGGAACCGTGAGCTTCTGGCCCGCCGGCAGGTCGGCGTCGAGCATCGTGATGGGCGTGAACGTGTGGGCCGGGCCGCGAGCGCCCGCATAGGCGCCGGCGATGACGCGGACGTGACCGCCTCCGGTCAAGGGGACGCTGGGGATGTCGGCCTTGGTGATCGGCTGATAGCCGGGCGCCGCCATCTTCTGCTCCCGGGGCAGGTTCACCCAGAGCTGCATCATGTGCATGCGTCCCCCGCGCCGGGTGAAGCCCTCCTCGTGGTACTCCTCGTGAAAGATGCCCGCGCCGGCGGTCATCCACTGCACGTCGCCGGGCCCGATGACGCCCGCGTGCCCCGCGTTGTCGCGGTGGGCGACGGAGCCCTCCCACGCGAGCGTGACCGTCTCGAAGCCGCGGTGGGGATGCCATCCCACGCCGCGCTTGCCGCGAGACGAAGGGGCGAACTCCTTGCCGGGGCCGTAATCCATCAGCACGAACGGGCTGACCCGCTCGGCGGGAAGGTTCCGGCTCGGGAAGTAGGTGGAGACGAAGAAGCCGTCGCCGACCCAGTGAAACGAGGTGCTCTGGTGGATGCCCTCGACGCTGCGCACCGGCGCGGCGGCCGCGGAGGTGGCAGCGGCCGGGAGTGAGGAGGACGCGGTCGTGGTGTTCATGGGGGCAAAGCTAAGCACGACCGGGTCGCCCGCTCGGAGAGGGACGGGGTCGCCGGCGCAACGAAGCGTTGCTGGAGCGCAACCACGGCGCCCCTCCCCGGAGCCAGGCCTCTCAGGCGTCGGCGTGCTCCTTGGCGCGCGGGATGGGGCGCTCGAGGTGGTGGCCGTGCCCCCCCACCTCGCGCCGCCTCAAGAGCGCCGCGAACACGAAGCCGAAGAGGCTCAGCAGCGCGAACAGCCACAGCATCGGCATGTACCCGGCCGGGTTCTCCGCCCCGGCGTGGTTCCGGTCGTTGAGCGAGCCCGCGGCGACGTTGATGCCCGCGAGCCCGATGGCCTGCACCATCGTCATGAGCCCGTACGCCGTCCCCAGTCGCTTCGGCGCGACGAGGTACGGGACCGCCGGCCACAGCACGGCCGGGACGAGCGAGAAGGCGACCCCCATCATCGCGGTCGAGATCCACAGGTTCGAGTGCGTGTAGCCGAGGAGCGGAAACACGCCGAAGAGCAGCAGCGTTCCCCCCGCCATGAAGAGCGCGCGATGGCCGACCTTGTCGACGAGGAGCCCGAAGGCCGGCGTCGCGAAGATGGCGGCGAGGAACACGTAGCCGTTGAGCGTCCCCGCGTCCTCGAGCGACAGCCCGTGCGCGTGCTGGAAGTACTCGATCGCGAACGTGCTGCGGAAGGGGAAGATCACGGAGTAGTACGTCACGCACAGGCCGACGACGAGCCAGTACGAGACGTCGAAGCGCCACAGGTCGCTCCAGACCATCTTGTCGGTCGCGGCCGGGCGGGAGAGGTCGAACCGCCTCTCGGCGCGGCGCTCGACGACGAAGTACGCGACGCCGGCCGCGAAGCCGAAGGCGGCGAACGCCGCGGCGAGCCAGAGGGGAGCCTGCCACCCGCGCGCGTAGATCGCCTTCGCCCAGGACGGCGAGACGTCGGCCCCGTACGACGCGAGCCGCCCGATGCTCAGGTTGACGCCGAACGCGAAGCCGAGCTGCCGGCCGACGAACCACTGTCCGAGCGCGGTCGTGATGGCGACGATCATCGACTCGGCGCCGATCCCGAAGAGCAGCCGGCCCGCCGCCATGACCGGGAACGAAGGGGAGCAGGCGGTGAGGAGCGCCCCGAGCAGGCAGATCCCGGTGAACACCAGCGTCGCGAGGCGCGTGCCGAAGCGATCGACGATGACCCCGCCGATGACGACCATGACGACGTTCGGGACGCTGTAGATGGCGTTGAGGAGCCCGATCTGGGTCTGCGTGTACCCGAGCTCACGCTGGAGCGTGTCGGCCAGCGGACCGATCGAGTCGTACGCGTAGTAGTTGCCGAACATGGCCAGGCTGAGGAGGATCAGCACGGACCAGCGCAGCCACGCCGACGGCGCGGGACGGGAGGGTGAGTCGATCAGCGCCAGGGGTCGGTCTCGAGCTTGGGCGGCCCGGCCGGGCTGCGCGGCGGCGCGACGCGCGTGGCCGGAGCGGGCCTCGTGGACGGCACGGACGCGGGCGCCCCGGCTTCGCCCGGGAGCGTCTCGACGGCGGAGCTCTCCGCCGGCTCCGCGATCGGCGCGATGGTCGCCGCCGGCGGGGGAGCCGCGAGCGCGGTCGTCGTGGTGGGGGCCGGCGCGGCCGCCGACGGGGCGGGCGGGCGCAGCGCGACGAACGCCGCCAGGACGAGGAGGACGGCCCCCGCCGCGGCGACGAGCCACCAGACCCGCGGGCCGCGCGCGTCGGAGGCCACGTTGGTGCGCACCGCGCGCAACGAGCCGGCGGACTCGACGTGCGGCGATGGCACTCCGATGAGGGGCAAGGCCGGGGCCGCCACTTCGATCGCCGCCCGCGCGACGCGCTGGCTCGGGGTGGAGTCCGCCACGGTCAGGTCGCGAGCCGGTCCCAGCTCGGCCATCTGGACGCGTATCTGCCGGTGGATGTCCTCACGCTCGCGACCGAAGAGCGTCGAGACGAGCGACCCGATCGTCGTCTCGTCGATCATCTCCTCCTGCGTGCGGAGGAACCGCTCGATCGCCTCGCGCATCGCCAGCGCGGTCTGGAACCGATTGGCCGGGACGAGCTCGAGGGCGCGGCGCGCGATTGCGTCGAGCTCCGGGGGCACGTCGGGGTTGAAGCGCGACGGCGGCTGGAACTCGAGGTTCAGGATGCGCGACACGATCGTCCGCGCGTCGTCGCCAGTGGCGAGCCGCCTCCGGGCGAGGCACTCCCACAGCACGATGCCCATCGCGAAGATGTCCGCCCGCCGGTCGACGACCGTGCCGTCGGGGACGTCCGCCTGCTCGGGCGCCATGTAGGCGAGCTTGCCCTTGATGATCTGCGACTCGGTCTTGGTCGCGTTCACCGACGCCTTGGCGATGCCGAAGTCCACGAGCTTCACGCCGCCGTCGTACGTGACGACGATGTTCTGGGGGCTCACGTCCCGGTGCACCACGCCGAGCGGCGTGCCGTCGTAGTCGCGGAGCTCGTGTGCGCAGTGGAGGCCGGCGAGCGCGTCCGCGATGAGCTTCGCCCACAGCCCGGGCGAGACCTTCGGGGCGCCGGACGTCCGGGTGGCGTAGAGGAGCTCGTTCAGGGGCTGCCCCTCGAGGAACTCCATGACGATGAAGTAGGTGCCGTTCTCCTCGCCGAACTCGTACGTGTGAATCAGGTTCGGGTGATTGAGGCGCGCCGCGAGCCGGGCCTCGTCGAGGAACATGTTCACGACCGCGGCGTCGTCGGCGAGGAGTGGGCGAAGGCGCTTGACGACGACGAGCTTCTGGAAGCCCTTGGGCCCTTGCGCGGCGGCGAGCTGGACGTCGGCCATCCCGCCGCGGCCCAGACTCGCGAAGACCCGGTACTTCCCGAGCCCGACGGACCCCGACGCTCGACTGAGCTGGAGTCGTCCGAGGCTCGGGGAGTCGGTCGGCACACCCATGGAGGCCACCCGAAGTAACCCACGAGGGCATTTGCCGGTCAAGCGAGGCGCCTCCCCGGCGGACGGTCGGCCGCCGCCCCTCCCTCAACCCGGGCCGGGAGTCACCGACAGCTCGTGAATCCGGCTCACCAGGGCCTCCGGCGGGAACGGCTTCTGGAGCACCGCGACGCCCGGCGGAAGCTGCCCGCGACGGTGAATCGTGCTCTCGCTGTGACCGCTCAGGTACAGCACCCGCAGCGACGGCCGCAGGGCGACGAGGGCCTCCGCGAGCGTCTTTCCGCCCATGCGCGGCATGACCACGTCGGTGACCAGCACGTGAATCGTCCCGGGGTACTTCTGCGCGTACTCGATCGCGGTGAGCCCGCTCCGGGCCTCGAGCACGGTGAAGTCGTAGAGGCGGAGGAACTCGGCGAGGGGGCCGCGCACCGCGTCGTCGTCGTCGACGAGGAGCACGGTCTCCGTGCCCCGACGGGCCGCGCTGGGGGGCGGCTCGGCGGCCTCCTCGCTCGACGCAGCCGCGGCCGGGAACCACACGCGGATCGTGGCCCCCCGCCCCGGCGTGCTCTCGACGGTGATGGCGCCGCCGCTCTGGCGCACGATGCCGAACGACGTCGCCAGGCCGAGGCCGGTGCCCTTGCCGGCCTTCGTCGTGAAGAAGGGCTCGAAGACGCGGGCGCGGGTCGCCTCGTCCATGCCGACCCCGGTGTCGGAGACGGCGAAGAGGACGTAGTCGCCGCGCCGCAGCTCGAGCTCCTGCGCCTGAGGGTCCTCGAGCTCCACGTTGGTCGTCGAGATCACGAGCTTCCCGCCCTGGGGCATCGCGTCGCGCGCGTTCAGGGCCAGGTTCATGATCACCTGCTCGAGCTGCGACCGGTCGGCGCGCACCCGTCGCAGCGCGGCGTCGAGGTTCGTGCGGAGCTCCACGTCGTCCCCGATCAGACGCTTCAGCAGGCCGGCCATCTTCTCGAGGGCGTCGTTCAGGTCGACGATGCGCGGCTCGATGGTGCGGTCGCGCGCGAAGGCGAGGATCTGGCGCGTGAGATCGCCGCCTCGCTTGGCGGCGGTGTCGATCTGCTCGACGTAGACGCGGAGGGGATCACCGTGGCGGAGGCGACGCTCGAGCAGCGCGCAGCACGCGTAGACGACGGTCAGCAGGTTGTTGAAGTCGTGCGCGACGCCGCCGGCGAGGCGACCGATGGCCTCCAGCCGCTGCGCCTGCTGCGCCCGCTCCTGCGCCCGCCGCATGTCGGTGACGTCGGCGAAGCTCCAGATCGACGACGTCCCTCCCGGCGCGCGCAAGGCGACGCTCACGAGATAGCGGCGGCCGCCCCGGGCCCCGCGGATCTCGACGTACGCCGACCCCCGCGCCTCCTCCGCCGTCGGGTCGTGATCGGCGAAGAAGGCGCTCGGGTCGTGCTGCGCCAGGTCCTCGGAGGGGTCGACCTCCAGGAACGCGCGCATCGTCTCGTTTGCGTAGAGGGTCCGGCGGTCGTCGCCGATCTCCCACACGCCGAAGCCGCCGCGCTCGACGAGCGCGTCGTTGCATTCCCTCCGCTGGTGATCGTCGTCCCCGGGCACGGCCGCAATCGTATCCCGGAGCGGGATCGCCTAAAACGCCGCCGAGAGCCACAGGCCGCCGGGGCCCGGATGGAGGTCGATCCGCGCCGCGGCGGACGGGGAGTGGCGCCTCGACGTGAGCGTCACGTAGAGGGTAGCGCCGGCGGCCAGCGCCGCGGTCCCGGTGAGGACGTCACTCGTCGCGGCCAGGGCGACCGTGGTCCCATGCTGCCCGTGGATGGTGCTCGCCGGCGTGGCGTGGTCGTCGATGTCGCCGCTCAGCGTGCGCGAGGCGGCGAGCGCCGCGACGCCGGTCGCGACCGCGCCGGTGGCGAGGGCTCCGGTCACCGCCCAGCCGACCCACGTCGGCGGGCGACGCTCGGGCGGCGCGGAAGGGGGAGCGGGAGGCGCGAGGACGGGCGGGGGGACCGGCGCCACGTCGGGAATCACCGGAGGCGGGGGCGGCGGCGGCGGCTCCGGCGGCGGGAGCTCTTCGAGCGAGAACGGGACCTCGAGGCGATCCCCGCCGACGACGTCGATGGCCTTCGTGGTCGGCCGGTACCCGTCCTTGGTCGCGGCGAGCCGGTGCGGCCCGGCGTTCAGGCGGAGCGGCGCGGCGAGCGGGGTCGTCCCCGCGACGCCGTCGTCCACGGAGACCTCGGCGCCGGCGACGTTCGAGGTGACCGTCACCGTCGCGACCTTCACCACCAGCGCAGCCATCGCTCGCTCGACCTCCGCGCGCCTGACCGCCGGGACGTCCGCCCCGGCGTCGAGGTACGATCCGAACGAGCGCAGCGCGCCGGCGGCGTCGCCGAGCTGCTCCTGGACCAGCGCGATGTTGTAGAGGAGTCGATAGGTCGGCGCGAGGCTGTTGGCGCGCTCGAGCTCGACGAGCGCCGCCTCGTATTTCTTCGCGTCGTAGAGCTCCACCCCGCGCCGGTAGTGGGCCCTCGCTTCTTCGATGTCGGCCGGCGAGCCCGGGTCGGCGCGCGCCTCGCCGACCGGCGTGAGCACGCCGAGGAGCAGCCCCATCGCGATCGAGCGTGCGATCGACACGCCTCCCATCGTACGCGATAAGCAGCTACTGTTTTTCGCGATGCACGCGGGGGCACGCCGCCTGGCCGAGTCGCGAGCGAGGCCGTATGCCCGTAGTATTCGCTACGGGCACCTGGCCACCATCGGCCTCGCCGTGGGGGCGCTCGTCGCGAGCGCCTGCTCTGCGCTCATCGATCGGGCCGACTCGCAGTGCTCGAGCGACGGGGACTGTGCACGGTTCGGAGCCTTCGCGTGCCTGCAGGGAGGGTGCGTCCCGGCCACATCGGCGACGGAGGCAGGCGCGGACGCGGCGGCAGGGCCATGCACGACGACCGCCGAGTGCCTCGCGGCGCACGACGGCGCGAACTGGATCTGCCGGCACGCGGACCAGACGTGCGTGTCTCTCGTCTCGCCCGATTGCCCCACCGTCCTCGGGCAGTACACGAGCGACGACGTCGTCCTGCTCGGCGCCCTCCTCCCGCTCTACGGCCCGCACGCGAGCACCGGCGCCGCGCTCTCGGACGCGCTCCGGCTCGGCGTGAACGACTTCGCGGGCGGCATTCCCGCCGCCGGCGGCGGCGCGGCGCGGCCTCTCGCCGTGATGCTCTGCAACGAGAGCACCGACGTCGATCGCGCGGCGACGCACCTGCTCGACGATCTGCTCGTCTCCGGCATCGTCGGCACCGGCGACAGCGCCACGACGCTGGGCGTCGCGCACGACGTCACCTTGCCGGGGGGCGCGTTCCTGATCTCCCCGCGAGCGACCGCGGATCTCTCGTCGGTCTCCGGGGGTGGGCTCGTGTGGCGAACGTGCCCGTCCGTCGAGCTCGAGGGCGACGCGATCGTGGCGCTCGCCCAGGGGGTCGTCCTGCCGGCGGTGATCGCGGCCAACCAGCTGACGACCGTACGCGTGGCGCTCGTCCATGCGTCGGACGTGGATTCGTCCGAGCTCGACACGGCGATCACGACCGCGCTCCACATGAACGGCGCGCTCGCCACCGACCCATCGAACGCCGGAAGCTTTCTCCACGTCGACTACGGCGATCCCGACGACATCGCGGACGTCGACGCGGCGGCGACGATGGCCTCGGCGGTCGACGCGGTCACCGTGACCGGCTCGCTGCCGGACGTGATCCTCCTCGTCGGATCGACCCAGGCGGTGACGGACGTCCTGGCCGGCATCGAGGCGGCGTGGCCGGTGGGCGCGCGCCGGCCGCAGTACGTCGTGTCGAGCGGCCTCGAGACGACCGAGCTCCTGAACCTCGTCGACGGAAACGACTCGCTCCGGACGCGCATCCTCGGGACGGCGCCCGGCGGCAACGGGGCCAACGTCGACGCGTTCTACGGGCGCTACGTGGGCACGTTCGCCGACGGGACCGCCCCGCAGATCTTCGGGGTGGCCCAGGCCTACGATGCCCTCTACGCGCTCGCCTTCGCGGAGGCCGCCACCTCGAAGGCGGCTCCCCTCGGCGCCGACCTCGCCGACGCGCTCCGACTCCTCGTCGCGACCGGCGACGGTGCGGCGGCGGTCCCGGTCGACGTCGGTCCGGACGGCCTCGCCGCGGCGTTCGCGGCGATCGCGGCGGGCCAGTCGCTCGCGCTGAACGGCGCTTCGGCGCCGCTCGATTTCGAACCGACGACCGGCGGCGTGATCACGGACGTGCAGGTCTGGTGCATGGTGCCCGGATCGACGCCGGGCCCGATCGTCTTCCAGCGGTCCGGCCTGTCCTACGGAGCCAGCAGCGGAGCGCTCGAAGGCGCCATCGGCGCGAGCTGCGGGCAATGAGCGCTACGGCACCTGCGTGATGCGTCCGGCGGGCGTCGGGCCGAGGATCGGGCCCGAGCGGAGGTAGTCGAGCAGGACTTGCTGGGCGAGATCGCGTCCCTTCGTCGGGTTCGTCTGGACGAGCATGCCGTAGGTGTCCCCGCCGCCGTTGAGGTAGTCGCTCACGACGAGGGTGATGTTCGTCGAGTCACTACGGCCGATCGACGTGCCGTCGGCGAGCGTCACCGACTGGACCCGCGTCCCCGCCGGAGCGCTCAGCTGGTAGGTGAACCGAAAGCCGGCGATCTGCAGGAAGCCGTCGCTCGGGCTCGGCTCGTCGAAGACGCTCTCCTCGAGCATCTCCCACAGCACGGCGCCGGTGATGGGCCGCACGACGCAGAGGTCGTCGAAGGGGTAGACGGTGTAGGCGTCGCCGACGACGAGATCGTACGGTGGCCCCGGCGCGTACGCGTTCCCGGGCCGGCGCAGCGTGGTGTTCGAGGGTAGGTAGGCGGACGGAAGGCCGTCGCGGATCCCGCCGGCGTTGACGACGGCGATCTGCGCCCCGACGTTCGCGTACTTCGCGAGAAAAGCGTCGGCGACGACGTCACCGATCGCGCCCTCGGTGAGCTCGAGCGAGGCGTCGTAAGGAAGCTCGGCCTCGACCGCGTCGACCGAGCTGTCGAAGATCGTCGCGAGCTGGTCCCGGTACGGGGCCAGCAGCGTCGCCGCTTTCGGATCGGGCGTGACGCCGCCGACGGCCGGGGAGACGACGGACGACGTCGCGCCCGCGAAGCCGCCGTCCGCGACGCTCACGAGCGTCTTCGAGTACGTGTATCCGCGCCAGGCGTTCTCGACGACGAGGACCGAGCCCACCGTCGACGGGGCCGGGTTCACGTCGTTCTCGCCGAGCACCACGTCGACGCCGACGAGCCCTCCCGCGAAGTCGATGAGCGGGCCGGTGTGATTGCCCGCGGCGTCGACGCCGGTCGTCTGGTAGTCACTCATCGCGACGACGACCTGGGCGCCGGCGGCGCGCGCCTGCATGGCGGCGGCGTTCGTGGCCGCCATGGGCTCGGCGATGGTCAGCGCCCCGAAGCTCCCGGCCGCGGTGATGTTCGGCGCGTTCGGATCGGTGAGCCCGAGGACGCCGATCGACACCCGGCCGGCCTGGACGATCGTGAAGGGGACCTGGACCTTCGGGCTGACGTCGGCCTGAACGCCGTTGAGGTTCGAGGCGACGTAGGGATACGTCGCCTCGGCGATCAGCGGCTGGAGGTAGGCGATGCCGTTGTCGAAGTCGTGATCGCTGAGGGAGTCGGCGTTCGCGCCGAGGAGCTCGAGCCCTTCGATCGTCGGCACGTCGCCAAACTGGGCGGACAGCGGCGGCGAGGCGCCGAACGAGTTGCCGGCGAGGAGGAGCACGGTGTTGCCCTGCGCGTCCCGGTCGGCGGCGAAGTACGACGACAGCACGGCGAGGCCGCCGAAGTCGTGCTCGGTGCCGGCATCGTCGTACGTCGCGTAGGGATCGAGCTGGCCGAGGAACGAGGAGAGGCTGAGGATCTGCACCTCGTCGCCCGCTCCCGCGTCGGCGGCCGGCGGCGGATGACTCGAGCATCCGCCGACCAACGTGAGCCCGATCATCCAGGCGACTCGCTTCATCCGCGTCAGGGGTTCGGGGCCGTCTTCTTCCAGCCGTCGAGATCGCTGATCCGGTGGAACCACGACTGCACGTGCGGCAGCTCCGCGAGCGGGACCTCGGCTTGCTTGGCGTACATGAGCGACGACGCGAGCGTGAGGTCGGCGACGGTCAGGGCGTTTCCGACGACGTACGACTTGCCGTCGAGGCGCTTGTCGAGCACCGCGCCGAAGCGGCGGAAGCTGGCGAGCGCCTCGTCGATCTTGCGCTGGTCGGGATCGCCCATCCCCATCATGCCCTTGAGCAGACGCTCGAACGCGATGGCGGCCAGGTGCGGCGAGAAGTGCGACGCGTCCCAGAACTGCCACCGGGTCACGTCGGCGCGCGCGGCTTCGTCGCGGGGAAGCAGGCCCGACTCGGGCTTCTTGGAGGCCAGGTACTGCATGATGGCGCGGGACTCGGTGAGCACGTAGTCGCCGTCGACGAGCGTCGGCACCGCGCCGTTCGGGTTGAGGGCGAGGTACTCGGGGTTCTTGTGCTCGCCCTTGGCGAAGTCGAGCCGCTTCTCCTCGAGCTCGATGCCGAGCACGGCGGCGGTGAGACGGACGCGGCGGACGTTGGGCGAAAGGGGGTTGTGATAGAGCTTCATGGCGAGCCTCCGGCCTGCCAGGAGGCGATGGAGAAGCGCGTCTGTCAACCGTGACGGTTGGCCGTGACGGCGTGATGGGTCGATGTTCCGTTCGGGGCTCGGGGCGGCCACCGGCGCGGCCGTTTTTCGCGCTTTCTCGGGCGCCCATCGCGCGGCGGCGCGTGGCACGCTTGCTGCTGATTCACCGCTCGGCATGTCCTCTCTCGTCCGAACGCTCGTCTCGCTCGCCACGGTCGCCGGGACCTCCTTCAGCGTCGCGTGCTCCGGAAGCAGCGGCGCTCCCTCCAGCCCGGACACCGCGAGCTCCTCGAGCAGCGGCAGCACGTCCGGCGGCGGCTCCTCCGGAGGGGGCAGCGGCTCGTCGAGCGGCAGCAGCAGCGGTGGCGTCTCGAGCAGCGGGTCGTCGGGTGGCACGGGCAGCAGCGGAAGCTCCTCCGGCGGCGGGACCGGAAGCGGCGGCGACGACGGCGGCGGGACCGGTAGCGGGAGCAGCGGCGGCGACGACGCAGGCCCCTCCGACGGCTCGACGACGGACACCGCCAAGGGCGGCGGCTCTTCGCTCGATCCGAACGTCGCGCCGGGCGGAAACTTCGACCTCTCCCTGTGGGAGCTGCAGGAGCCGGTCGGCGAGGCCGGCGCTCCCACCACGATCCTCCCGGCGAAGCTCGAGGGAGCGGGCGGCTTCCAGAGCGCCTACTTCTTCACCGATACGACCGACGGCTCGATGACCTTCTGGGACCCCGAGGACGGGGTGACGACGGCGAACTCGGACTACCCGCGCTCGGAGCTCCGCGAGATGACCTCGTCCGGAGCCGCGGCCAACTGGATGCCGACCGGCACGAACACCCTGAGCGCGACGGTGATGTCGACGCTCATCCCGAGCAAGGTGTGCGTCGGCCAGATTCACCTCGGCACCGGGACGCCGTCGTCGACCAAGCCGCTGCTCGAGCTCTACTACTACGCGACCGGCGCCATCACGCTCGGCATCGAGGCGACGCCGGCCGGCGGCAACGAGACCGAGCACCCGGCGGGCAACGTCGCGCTCGGGACGAAGTGGAGCTACGTGATCGGCCTCTCCGGGAACACGATCACGCTCGTCATCGACGGCGGCGCGACGCAGACGTACACGATGTCGTCCACGTTCGACCAGGAGGGGATGTACTTCAAGGCCGGCGACTACGACCAGACCGTGGGCACGAGCACGACGATCGGCGCGAAGGTCCAGTTCTACGCGCTCGCCATCTCCCACGGACCCTGACGCTCGCCTAGAAGGCCAGCGAGACGGTGACCATCCCCGGTCCCCCGTTCGACTGCGGCAGCGTGGCGGTGAAGGTCCCGTGCGCCACGTAGTAGGTGCCCGGCGAGCCAGCGTCGCCGGCGTAGCGCGCCACCGAGGTGAGGGTCACCGCCCACGCGCCGGAGACCATCGTCGCGTCGACGCAGTCGGAGGTGGCGCTGGCCAGGTAGGTCACCTCGCCGGGGGCCTCCGGGAGGTCGTACGTGAAGGCCACGAACCCGCACGACTGCGACTCGGCGCTCGTGTAGAGCGCCGGCGTGTCGGTGCCGACCGAGACCATCATCGCGAGCGTGCCCAGCGTGGCGCCCGCCGGCGATTCGAAGACGGTCGAGACCGGGGCCGCCACGCGAAGCAGAAGCCGGTTGCTCGGCGACAGGTAGGCCGAGACGTCGATGTCGACCGCCGTGCACAGCGTCGCGCTGACGCCCGGGCCGTCGACCGTTCCGCCGGCCGGGCTGGCGTACGCCGGCACCCCGCCGTCGTACTCGGCGCATGCGGCGGGGAGGACGGCGGCGCCGTCGGCCGGCGGTGCCGAGTCCGCCGGCGTCTCGATGGTGACGGTCGACGTGGGCGCGTCGTCGCCGGCGCTCCCCGCGTCGGCGTCGCTGTCGTCGTCGGGCGCCGCATCGGCGGCTTCTCCGGACGCACCCTTGCTGCAGGCGAGCAGCAGCACCAGCAAGGAGGCGGCGATGGGCGAGACGCGTCGCATGGCGGGATTAGAGCACTAGGCGAGTCGTGAGCGAGACTGTGTGCTCGTAGTATCCACTACGGGCACCTACTCGTCGCCGGCCGCGTCCGACGTGCCCTCGTCGGCGGCTCCGGCGTCGGCAGGGGGGCAGTACACCGGCACCACCTCGGGCGACGGGACGAGGCCCGCGTCGTCCTCGGAGAACGTGAAGCTCCCCGTGTAGACGAAGCCGTTGGCGAAGGTGAGCTGCACGTCGCACTCCCCGGCGCCCGTCGCGGTGAACGTCGCCGTGTCGCACCCGGCAAGCGGCGAGCTGTCCGGCGTCTGGCACGAGAGTCCGCCGGCGCTGCAGGGCCCGGTCAGGCTCGATTGCACCACCGCGGAGTCGTCGCACGAGAGGACGAGGATGACCGGGGTGACTGCCCCATTGCACGCGGAGCCCTCGCAAGCCTTGCTCGACGAGCAGGCGCCGACGCCGAGCACGGTCGACGAGACGAGCGCGAGTCCGGCGGCGAACAGCGTCATCGGGCGCATGCGATTCAGAAGCAGTGGCCGCCGGTGCAGTTGTTCGAGCAGCAGTCGCCGTTGCCCGAGCAGGTCGAGGTCGCGGCGGCGCAGCAGGTCTTCCCCGTGCCGCACGTCGTGCGGTCACCGCACGCATTGTCCCCGCTGCAGGCCGAGCTCGCCGCGCATCCGCACGCGCCGGCGGTGCACGTGGGACCCGGGCCGCACGTCCCAACGCAGCTCGTGCACGTGGCGCCCGTCCCGCACGCGTCATCGCCGGTACCGCTCGCGCACGCCCCCGAAGCGTCGCAGCACCCGCCGTTGCACGCCGTCTCGTTCGTCCCGCCGCACGCGGCGGCGCACTGGTGCGTCATCGTGTTGCAGGCCTGGCCGGCGGTCGTCCCGTTCGCCGCCAGGCAGTCCGTGGCCGAGTTGCACCCGCACGTGAGCGTCGAAGCCTCACACTGAGCGCCGTTGGCGGTCGAGCACACCGCGCACGTCCCCGAGCCGCCGCAGGCCGCGGGCATCGTCCCGCTGACGCACGCGCTGCCCGAGCAGCAGAAGCCGGCGGTGCACGTGCCGTCCGTCCCCGCCCCGCACGCCGAGGTGCAGCCGGTGGCGGTGCACGTCGGCGTCCCCGCCGCGCAGACGTTGCACGCCTGCCCGTTCAAGCCGCAAGCGCCGTTGCCGGTGCCGGCGGCGCACGTCCCGGAGCTGCAACAGCCGCCGTTGCACTGCGTCTGGTTCGTCCCGAGGCACGAGGTCGTGCAGAGGTGGGCGTTCGTGTCGCACGCCTGTCCCGCCGTCGTCGCGGTCGCCGCCGGGCAGTCCGACTGCGAGTTGCACCCGCACATGAGCGTCGTCGGCTCGCACTGGGCCCCGATCGCGGCCGAGCACACCGCGCACGTCCCCGTGCCGCCGCACGCGCCGGGAGCCGTCCCGCTGATGCAGGCGCTCCCCGAGCAGCAGAACCCGCCGCTGCACGTGCCATCGCCGCCCGCCCCACATGCGGAGGTGCACGCGCCGGCGGTGCACGTCGGCGTCCCCGCGCCGCAGACCGCGCAGGCCGCCCCGTTCGAGCCGCAGGCCCCGTTCGCGACCCCCGAGACGCACGTGCCCGCCGTACCGCAGCAACCCGTGCTGCACGCGTTCCCCGGGCCGCAGCTGCTCGAGCAGAGATGCGACGTCGTGTTGCAGGTCTCGAGCGCCGGGCAGTCCGTGACCGCGTTGCAGCCGCAGGTGCCGCCGGTCTCGCAGACGTGGCCGCTCGCGGAGCTCGTGCAGTCCGAGCAGGCCACGCCGCCGGTGCCGCACGCATTGGCGGCCGCCCCGCCGACGCACGCGCCGCCCGAGCAGCACCCGCCGTTGCACCCCGTCGTCCCGCTGTTGCAGGCGGTCGAGCAGGTGTGGCTCGTCGTGTTGCAGGCCTGCCCCGAGGGGCAATCGCCGGGCGCGTTGCAGCCGCAGACGCCCGTCGCGAGGCAGGCCTGGCCCGCGCTGTCGCCGCTGCAATCTGCGCACACCGTCCCGTTCGCGCCGCACTGGGCGACGATCGTCCCCGGCTGACACGTGCCGGACGAGGCGCTCGAGCAGCAACCCGTCGGACAAGGCTGGGTCGAGCTGCACACGAAGACGCAGATCCCGCCGGTGCAGGACTGGGCGCCCGCCGCGCAGTCGCTGATCGTCGCGCATCCGCACTGGCCGCCGTGAGCGACCGCCTCGCAGGCGTGCCCCTGGGTGCTCGCCGAGCAGCCGGCGCACGCGCCTCCGGAGCTCCCGCAGGCGTTGACGCCGGTGCCGCCGACGCAGATGCCGCCCGTGCAGCACCCGCCGTTGCACGGCTGCGTCGAAGGGTCGCACTGCACGACGCAGAGGTGCGTCGCGGTGTCGCACGCGTTCCCGGCCGGGCAGTCGGAGAACGAGTTGCAGCCGCAGAACGTGCTGCCGCCGCTGGTGATGCACAGCGCGCCGGAGGCGCTCGCTGCGCAGGTCGTGCACGCCGGCGCGGCGCTGGTCACGGCGCAGGTCGCGCTCGCCGTCCCCGCCACGCACGCTCCGGCGTTGCAGCAGCCGCCGTTGCACGCGAGGTTCCCGGCGCACGACGTGGAGCACGTGTGCGTGACCGGGCTGCACGCCTGCCCCGGGAGGCAGTCGGTGGCGGTCGTGCAGCCCCCGCCTCCATCGCCGGCTTCACCGGTGCCCGTATCGCCGCCGCCGGAGCCCGTGTCCGAGGTCCCCCCGTCGCCCGGCGGAAGCGCGGCGTCGGCGTCGCTCCCGCCGTCCAGCGACGGCGCGTCCGGCGGGTGGACTGCACCTTCGCCGCTCGCGTCCAGCGAGCCGTCGACCGAGCCGTCGAGCGTCTCGTCGCCGAGCCCGTTCAGACCGAGCCCGCACGCCGGCGCCACGAGCACCAGCACGACCGCCCACGCGAGCAGGGCAACCAGGTGCCTCACGGTTCCCTCCAGCGTACCACGAGGGCCCTCCCGGGCACGCGCATGCTGGGCCTCGGCTCGTCCGACCAGCGGCCCTGGCCCCGCGCGTGAGGTACACTTCGACCATGCTCTCCGCGCGCATGTGCCATCTCCCCGAGGCCCGCGCGCGCTTCGGGGACCGCGTCGACCGGCTGGGCGCCTTTCTCGGGCGCGTCGACCCGCTGGCCGACGACGTCGTGGCCGCGATCGAGGGCACGCCCGGCGGGTGGCGCCTCTTCGACGAGGCCTCGAGGCGCGGGGTCGAGCGCGTCGCCGGCGCCCCCGCGAGCTTCCGTGCGCTCTTCGATCAGGTCGAGCACGTCCCCATGTGGGTCGACTGGGACACCGTCGATCGCGGTGGCGGCGTGCTGCTCCGCGCCGGACCCCTCGGCGGCCTCGTGCTCGCGCTCAAGTCGCTCGTCCTCGGGTACACGTCGCCGGCCGGCAACAAGCCCCTCGTCTTCAGCGGCCGGCTCCAGGAGCAGGCGCCGCGCCGCCTGAACGAGACCGCGCGCTTCGTGCAGGCCACCATCACCCCGGGCGCCATGCGCCCCCACGGCGAGGGCTGGCAGATCACCCTCAAGGTGCGGCTCATTCACGCCCACGTACGTCGCATGATCCTCGCCAGCGGCCGGTGGGACACGGCGGCGTGGGGCGCCCCCATCAACCAGCACGACCAGGCCGGGACGTCGCTCCTCTTCTCGGTGATCGTGCTCGAGGGCCTGCGCCAGCTCGGGATGCGCATCCCGCGCGACGAGGCCGAGGCATACGTCCACCTCTGGCGCTGGTCGGGCTGGCTCATGGGCGTCGATCCGGAGCTCCTGCCGGCCACCGAGGCCGAAGGGGTGCGCCTCGGCGAGGTGATCGCGGCGACGATGGGCGAGCCGGACGAGGACTCGCAGCGGCTGACGCGCGCCCTCCTCGACGCCCCGATGCAGACCGCGAAGACGCGGGAGGAGCGGGCCAACGCGCGCCGCGTGATGCGCTTCAGCGCCGCGATGTGCCGCAACCTGCTCGGCGACGAGATGGCCGACAAGCTCGCCGTCGCCCGGACGCCGTGGCGCTACATGGTGCCCTTCGTGCGGCGCCTCGTGTCCAGCGTGGAGCTCATGCGCGAGACGGTCCCCTTCGGCGACGTGCCCGCGGTGTGGGCCGGCACGCGCTACTGGGATCGCGTCGTCGAGATCGGCCTCGCCGGCGCGATGGCCGAGTTCGGGCTCCCGCAGAGCCTCGCGCGCGCGGCGTGACCTCGCCGCGAGGCGCGACCTCGTAGCGCGGCGGCGATCGTGCGTTAGGTTCCCGGGTTCGTGCGACCGCTCCCCTCCAAGAAAGCGACGCGCCCCAAGGGCAGCACCTGGGCGGAGCTCCGCGAAGCCCTCCGGCACACCCGGATGACGCTCGCGCTGGTCTGGCGCTCGTCGCCGCCGCAGACGGTGGCGCTCGGCGTCCTCACGCTCGTGGGCGGCCTGGTGCCGCTCGGGGTCGCGTACGCCGGCAAGCGCATCGTCGACGCGGTGGTCGGCCACGATCGCGACGCGACGGTGCGATGGGTCCTCGCCGAGCTCGCGCTCGTGGTGGCGCTGGCGCTCGTCCAGCGAGGCCTCGGCCTCGTGCGCAACGTCCTCGGCGCCCGCCTCGGCGTCGACATCAACGTGAGCATCCTCGAAAAGGCCCTCGGGCTCGAGCTCCGCTTCTTCGAGGACCCCGAGTTCTACGACAAGCTGACGCGGGCCCGGCGCGAGGCGTCCTCGCGGCCCATCGCGCTCATCACGACCGCGTTCGGGCTCATCCAGAGCGTCATCACGCTCGTGGGCTACGGCGCGCTCCTCGTGCGGTTCAGCGGGTGGGCGGTGCTCGCGCTCTGCGCCGCGACGGTGCCCGCGACGATCGCCGAGATGCGCTTCTCGAAGCTCACCTTCAACCTGCGAAACTGGCGCTCCCCCGAGTCGCGGCGCCTCGTCTACCTCGAGTACGTGCTCGCGAACGACGAGCACGCGAAGGAGGTGAAGCTCTTCGGCATCGGGCCGCTCCTCCTCGACCGGTACAAGAAGCTCAGCGAGGAGTTCTACGAGGAGGACCGCAAGCTCTACCTCCGGCGCGCGAAGTGGACGCAGCTCCTCTCGCTCGTCGGGACGGGGACGTTCTACGCCGCGTACGCGGCGATGGCGCTGATGGCGGCGACCGGCGCGCTGACGCTCGGGAACATGACGATGTACGTCGTCGCGTTCCGGCAGGGCCAGCAGGCGTTCCAGTCGGTCCTCGGCAGCATCGGAGAGATGTACGAGCACAACCTCTACATGTCGAACCTCTGGGACTACCTGAAGCTCGCCGGCGAGGGCGCGCTCGTGGCGCTGACGGGAGGGAGGCCCGGCCCGACGGGGGACGCGAGCGGCGGCATCGTGCTCGAGGACGTGGGGTTCAAGTACCCGGGCAAGGACGCGTGGGCGCTGCGGCACGTGAGCCTGTCGATCCCGGCCGGCGAGAGCCTGGCCCTCGTCGGGCAGAACGGCGCCGGGAAGACGACGCTGGTGAAGCTCCTGACGCGCCTCTACGAGCCCACCGAGGGGCGCATCCTGCTCGACGGTCGCGATCTCCGCGAGTGGGACCCGGAGGTGCTGCGGAAGCGCTTCGGGGTGCTCTTCCAGGACTTCAACCAGTACCAGCTGAAGATCCGCGAGAACGTGGGCATGGGCAGCGTGGAGCACCTCGAGGACGAGCCGCGCATCGGGCGGGCGGTGGACGCGGGAGGGGCGGCGGAGATCGTGTCGTCGCTCCCGGAGGGCCTCGACGCGCCGCTTGGGCGCTGGTTCCAGGACGGGACGGAGCTGTCGGGCGGGCAGTGGCAGAAGATCGCGCTGGCGCGGGGCTTCATGCGCGAGGAGGCGGACATCCTGGTGCTCGACGAGCCGACGGCGGCGCTCGACGCGGAGGCGGAGCACGCGGTCTTCACGCGGTTCCGGGAGCTCGCGAAGGGGCGAACGACCATCGTGATCTCGCACCGGTTCCCGACGGTGCGGATGGCGCGGAACATCGTCGTCCTTGACCACGGGACGATCGCGGAGCGGGGGACGCACGACGAGCTGGTCGCGCTCGGGGGGCAGTACGCGAAGATGTTCGCGCTGCAGGCGGAGGGATACCGGTAGGAGGCCCGCCCTCGGTTCGACGAGGGCGAAATGCCCGGGGGCCGCCGAGCGAGAGCGCGGCATCGTGTCCCACGGCGGGGCCGGAACGGGCCAAAAGCCGCCGGCACCGAGGTTGCTGAGGCGGTCTGCCATGCATCCCCTCCGCTCCCGCCTTCTCTTCGCGTCGTTCGCCGTCCTGTCGGCCGGGTGCGCCTACGCCCGCAGCGTCGCCATTGGCTCCCCCGTGCCCGCGCGACCGCCGAGCTGCGCCCTCGAGTACGCCCGTATCGCCCCCGGCGACGCGCAGCCGTCCTGGCGGCAGGTAGGCGCCGTCTGCGTGAGCCGCGGCTCGGGCTTCAGCCAGCAGCACGTCTACGAGGTCTACGAGCCCGGCGACCAGCGCGACCTGCTCACGGCGCGCGCCTGTGCGCTCGGGGGCGAGATGGTGACTCCGGTCGGCCTCTGCACGAACGGGAAGTCCAATGCGATCGAGTTCGGCGTCTACGTGCCCCGGGAAAGAACGGCGCCGATGCAGCCGGACCCCGCCGACGACGGGCGCGTGCCTCTCTGAGGCGGGGTGGTCGCGTCCGCTCGAGGCGAGCACGCGTCCTCTCCCGGTCAGGACGCGTGCGCTCGAGCCCAGGACG
>JBEKGQ010000012.1:0-24850 GCA_050012715.1 Polyangiaceae bacterium | reverse complement strand
TCGTCCCAGAGCGTCGAGGTGGCCGGGATGTGCGCGGTCGTGTCCTTGTCGGCGAGCGCCTTGGAGTAGAGGCCGTCGCCCACGACGCGCGCGACCGCGTTCGGCTGCTGCGACACGAGGGTGCTCGTGAACGACAGCGTCGGATCCGCGGTCGGATCGGCGATGATCTGGCCGATGGCGTAGAGCAGATCGAGGATCGGCGAATTCGACGTCTGGAAGGCGTCGTACTTCACGTTCTCGCCGTCGGCGTACGACTTCGTGGCGGACCCGTCGCGCGTGCCGAAGAGCACGTAGGCGCCCGCCATGAAGTTCATGAGCGTCTCGTGGTCGTCGGCCGGGTTCGAGTCGAGGAGCGGCTCGAGGTGATGCATCAGGGTGGCCGAATAGGTCTGGCTCGTGTCGATGAAGCCGTAGACGAGCTGCCCGCCGGGCGCGGAGAGGGCGCGGCTGTACATGTCGCGCGCGGGCGCGTCGGTCGCGCCCACGGCGAAGAACGGCGAGGGCGCGGGCATCCCATTGCTGGTGACGAACTGCCCGAGGCCGTCGACGTCGGGCAACCCGTCGCCGTTCGCGTCGACGAAGGGCGCCGGCACCTTGCCGTTCACGAGCGGCACCGCGGCGTACCCACGCCCGTCGCGCTGGACGATGTACTCCGGCGTCCCGCCGCCGAACGACGGATCCTGCGCGTAGAACAGCGACTGCAGGAACTCGAGGTCGGTGCGGGGTCGGTTGAGCACCGTGGCGCCGGTCGTCGCGTCGGTCGCCTGCGTCAGGACGGGGAGGGGGGCGTCGGCGGTCGCATTGAAGAGCTCCGCGTGCGCCACGGTCATCATCTGCGAGAGCTGCGGATACGCCGGCCCCGGCACCGGGATGCGGTTGCCGTTCGCGTCGTACTGCGGGTTCAGCTGGTACGGCTGCGAGTCGGCGGAGAGGAGCGAGAGGGTCGCGTTCGTGAAGTCCCGCAGGTTCGGGTACGCGATGGTCGGGCGAGCGGCCCCGAGCGCGATCGTGATGGGGCGATACCCCGCGCGCGCATCGAAGCGCGCCCACGCCGCTTGCGCGTCGGTCGCCGCCTTGAACGCGGTCATCACACGCGCCAGCGCCTCCGTCGACTGCGGGATCGTCCCGTCGTTGTAGAGGGCGGTGAACCGGCCGAGCAGGTTCGAGAGCTCGGTGTGCAGCGACCCCTCGCCGCTCGCCGCCGGGGCGTTGCACGAGTCCTCGGGGTTCGCGTTGCCCACGTCCTTCACGGCGATCTGGATGTCCGGAAACGTGGCATCCAGGGCCGCGATGAGGTTCGTCCGGTCCTGGGCGAGGGTCTGCATCCGGGCGATGCCGTAGGTCCGATCCGCCTCTTGCTGCGCCAGGGGAACGGGCTGGCCCTCGACGTTGAGCTGCCCGTCCACCATCGGCGGGAGCAGGCTCACGTCGACCGTGTTCGAGTACGTCCCGTCGGCCTGGGGGTGACAGATCCCCTCGTACGACGCGCCGGTCAGGTCCTCGTGGAGGGACTGCCCGCCCGCCCGGTCGCAGACGACGCCGTAGAGCTCAGCGCCGAGCGTCCCCCGCGGAGGCAGGGTACGAGATGTATCGAAGTTGTCGCTGCACGCTGCGCCGAACCCGCCCACCACGACGGGGACGAACAATCCCAGCGCGCGCCCCAGGGTTGCGCGCGTTCTCATGAAAATTCCCTCCGACCGAGCGATAGATTGTAGCCGGGACCGACGGATCGCGCCCGCTCGAAGAGCGGGCTTGGACTAAGGAGGGTTTCCGTTGAACGCCACCACCGCCATCGTTCTCGCCGCCGGGCAGGGCACGCGCATGAAGAGCGCGCTTCCGAAGGTCATGCACCCCGTGTCCGGGCTGCCCATCCTCCACCACGTGGTACGCGCGGCCCTCGACGCCGGCTGCGAGGACGTCGTGGTTGTGGTCGGCTACGGGCGCCAGGCGGTGGTGGAGTACCTCGCGCGGGCGTTCCCGGGCGAGCACGTACGGACGGCGGTCCAGGAGCAGCAGCGCGGGACGGGCGACGCGGCCCGGGTCGGCCTGGCGGCGGTGCCCAAGGCCACGGCGAGCGTTCTCGTCATGAACGGCGACGTACCCCTCGTTCGAGGGGAGGACCTCCGCGCCGTCCTCGCGCCGCTGGCCATCGAGAAGGCGCCGGCGCTCTCCTTCGCGGTCTGCGTGGTCGACGATCCGACCGGGTACGGGCGCGTCGTTCGGCAGGACGGCAAGGTCGTCTTCATCCGCGAGCACCGCGATCTGCGCGACGACTCGGAGCGAGCGGTCCGCGAGATCAACGCCGGCATCTACGCGACGAACGTGGCGCTGCTGCGCGAGGCGCTCGCCGCGCTCCTGCCCAACAACGCCCAGGGGGAGCTCTATCTGACCGACATCGTCCCCTTCGCGTGCAACGCGGGCGAGCTCGTCGAGACCATCGAGCTCGGCGCCGACGTCCTCGCCGGCGTGAACGATCGGGAGCAGCTCGAGCAGGTCGACGGGGTGATGCAGGCGCGGATCGTGCGCCACTGGAGGATGGCCGGGGTGACCGTGCGGGACGGAGCGCGCATCGAGACGGACGTCGTGCTCGAGCCGGACACGACCGTCGAGAGCGGCGCGGTGCTTCGCGGTCGCACCCACGTGCACCGCGGCGCGAGCATCGACGTGGGGTGCGTCCTGACGGACGTCGAGGTCGGCGAAGGCACCCTGGTGAAGCCGTACTCCGTGGCGACCGGCGCGCGCATCGGCTCGCGGGCGCACATCGGTCCGTTCGCCCACCTCCGGCCCGACAGCGACATCGGCGACGAGGCCCACGTGGGCAACTTCGTCGAGACGAAGAAGACGCGGCTCGGCAAGGGCGCGAAGGCCAACCACCTCGCATACCTCGGTGACGGCGTCGTCGGAGCCGGGGCGAACATCGGCGCGGGGACGATCTTCTGCAACTACGACGGCTACCGGAAGCACACGACGACCATCGGCGACGGGGCCTTCATCGGGAGCGACTCTCAGCTCGTCGCGCCGGTGACGGTCGGCGCCGGCGCCTACGTCGGCACCGGGACCACGGTCACGCGCGACGTCCCCCCCGACGCGCTGGCCATCGGTCGGGCGCGGCAGGAGAACAAGGAGGGGTACGCATCTCGATTGCGCGCAAAGTTGAGGGGTGGGGACGAAAAGAAGTAGCGTTCGGCCATGGACGCCATCCGGATCCGCGGGGGAAACGGGCCGCTCCGCGGCACGGTACGCATCAGCGGCGCGAAGAACGCCGCGCTGCCCATCCTCTGCGCCACGCTCCTCTCGGACGGCGCGAGCCGGCTCCGTAACGTCCCGGCGCTCCGGGACATCGACACGACGGCCGCGCTACTGCGGTTCCTCGGTCGAGGCGTCAGCGTGGCGGCCCCCGAGGTCGAGGTCGCCGCCGGCTCCGACGTTCGCCCCGAGGCTCCCTACGAGCTCGTGAAGCAGATGCGCGCCAGCGTCCTCGTCCTGGGCCCCCTCGTCGCCCGGTTCGGGCGAGCGAAGGTCTCGCTGCCCGGCGGTTGCCAGATCGGCGCCCGTCCCATCGACCAGCACCTCAAGGGCCTGGAGAGCCTCGGGTGCACCATCCGCCTCGAGCGCGGCTACGTCATCGCGGAGGGGCCGGGCGGCGGCGGAAGGCTCCGCGGCAACGAGGTCTACTTCGACATTCCGACGGTCACGGGGACCGAGAACCTCATGATGGCGGCGGCCCTCGCCAAGGGCCGCACCACCCTCGTCAACTGCGCCCGGGAGCCCGAGGTCGAGGAGCTCGGCCGCATCCTCAACAAGATGGGGGCCGAGGTCGACGGCGCGGGCACCGACGTCATCCACATCACGGGTGCCGAGCGCGGCGAGCTCGCGCCCTTCGACCACGCCATCATCTCGGACCGCATCGAGGCGGGGACGTACATGGTCGCCGCGGCCATGGCCGAGGGCGGCGACGTCATCCTCGATGGCGCCGAGCTCTCGGACCTCGAGGCCCTGGTCGTCAAGATGCGGGCCGCCGGCGTCGAGATCGCGAGCGAGGGCCAGAGCGTCCGGGTCCGGAGGAGGGGTCCCCTCCGCGCCGTGAACATGACGACCGCGCCCCACCCCGGGTTCCCCACCGACATGCAGGCGCAGTTCCTCGTGCTCATGTCGCTCGCGCGGGGCGAGAGCGTCATCAGCGAGACCATCTTCGAGAACCGCTTCATGCACGTGCCCGAGCTCCAGCGCATGGGCGCGAGCATCGCCCTCCGCGGCAACACCGCCGTCGTCCAGGGCGTCGACAAGCTCTACGGCGCGAGCGTCATGGCGACCGACCTCCGCGCGAGCGCCTCGCTCGTCATCGCCGGCCTGGTGGCCGACGACGAGACGGAGGTGCGCCGCGTGTATCACATCGATCGCGGCTACGAGCGTATCGAAGAGAAGCTCCGTGGTCTCGGCGCCCGCATCGAGCGCGTGCGCGGCGCCGAATCGTGACCGACTGGCTGACCATCGCGCTGCCGAAGGGCCGGGTGCTGCGCGCGGTCGCGCCCCTCTTCGCGCGCGCCGGGGTCGATGCGGCTGCCTTGCTCGCCGACGATCGCTCGCTCGTGCGCGAGAGCCTCGCGGCCGGCCTGCGTTTCCTCCTGCTGAAGCCGGACGACGTGCCCACGTACGTCGAGTACGGCGCGGCCGACCTCGGCGTCTGCGGGCGCGACGTGCTCCTGGAACGCCCGAGCGACATCTACCAGCCGCTCGATCTCGGCGTGGGTCGGTGCCGCATGGTGGTCGCGGGTCTGGCGGGCGAGGCGCCTCCCGTCGGCGTGCCTCGCGTGGGGACGAAGTATCCGCGATGCGCGGCGGAGCATTTCGCGCGCCGCGGGGTGCAGGCGGAGGTGATCTTCCTCCAAGGCTCGGTAGAGCTGGCGCCGGTGGTCGGGCTCTCGGATCTCATCGTCGACCTGGTCGAGACCGGGGCGACCCTCGCGCAGAACGGCCTGGAGGAGCGCGAGGAGGTCGCCCGGGTGTCGAGCGTGCTGGTGGTCAACCGCGCCGCTTACAAGCTGCGAAACGAGCGCGTCCGCCCCCTCATCGAGGCGCTTCGGCCCCTCCCTCCGGCGCCGGCGGCGGATCGAGGCGCACCAGGGGGCGCAGGCGCCTGAGCGTCGAGCGGCCGACGCCCTTGACCTTGAGCAGATCCTCGATGGCGTGAAAGCGACCCCCGAGCCGCGTGCGCACGGCGATGGCCGCCGTCGCCCGCTTCTCGCCGATTCCGGGCAGTCGGCGCAGGTCGTCGACGGTGGCGGTGTTGAGGATGACCGGGTCGTCCGGCGTCGCGCGTGCGCTCGAGGCGCGCGTCGACGAAGATGCCGGCGGGCTCACCGGAGGAGCGTCCGGCGATGACGCAGGAGGCGCGACCGGAGGGGCGATGGGCGCCGGGGTCGACGCGACCGCAGCGGCGCTGACGACGGCGGCCGGCGGCGTTCCCGCCCCCATCGCCCCCGCGACCGCCGTCTTTCCGATGAACGCGAGCAAGAGGAGGCCCGCCGTCGCCGCCGCGACGCGCGCGATCGGCTTCGCGAACCGCGAGCCGACCACGCGCGCCACGAGACGCGACGATGCCCCCCGCACCTGGCGGAGCATGACGTTGTCTCCCCTGGTCTCAGATCAACGCGTCGTCCGCGAGTCCGGGGGCGGTTGCGCGTGGGCGAGGGCGGGGCGGCGCGTCGGTCCCCGGGCCGTCCTGCCGGCGTTCGCTCGGCTCCCACTCGCGGACCTGCAGGGTGCCGTTGATGGGGATGCAATCGAGCCGCAGGTTGATGGATCCGTCGCGGTTGACGAAGCCGATGCCGACCCTCGTCCAGAAGGACTTCGTCGCACCGTTCGAGGTGCGCTCGGTGATCGTAAAGACGCTCTTCATGTTCTTCTCGTCCATGGCTTTCTCCGCGGCGCGCGGGTCTGGGTGCTGCGTCGCGCGCCGTGCTCCGGGCCACTGCGATCGACGTGCCGCGCGGGAGATGGCGAGAATGCCGACAAAACGCGGGCTGGCACCTGTCGCGGACAGATCGGCGGGTGTCCCGGGACAGCCTTCGGCCGAGGCGTCCTCGCGTTGCGAGGGCCACCCTTCGCCGCCGCTCAGGCCTCGACCTTGACGCCCTTCCAGAAGGCGACGCGCCCCGTGATCGACTTCGCCGCGTCCTTCGGGTCCGGGTAGAACCAGGCCGCGTCGGGGTTCACCTTGCCGTCGACGAGGACGTCGTAGTAGCTCGCGACGCCTTTCCAGCCGCACGTCGTGTGCGTCTCGCTCGGACGGAAGTGCTCTCGCCGCAGGGCGTCCGCGGGAAAGTAGTGGTTATTCTCGACTACCACCGTGTCGTCGCTCTCGGCCAGCACCGCGCCGCCCCATGTCGCTTTCATCGCTGCCTCCGCCGACGAGTCTACTCCTCCGTGAACCTTGCCGATGGCCCGCGCCACACACGAGGCAGGAGGTTCGGGTGGGAACAGCCAGGGCGCTCACGGGCGCCGTGCTCGTGCTTCTCGTGCTCGCGAGGACGGCGCGCGCCGACGGGGGCGCCGGAGAAACGCTCGAGCCGCGGGCTCTCTCGGCGCCGCACACCGTCGATCTCTTCGCCGGGGCGGGCGCCCTCGCGAGCCCAGGAGCAACCGGCGGGGCGTTCCTCGCCGGCCTGCGCCTCGGTATCGGTGAGCACTTCGCGGCGAGCGCCGACCTCGGGTATGGCCTCCTCACGGCGCCGCCCACCATCCAGGATCGCTGGTGGGTCATGCCGTCGGCGGCCCTGGTGATCCCGGTGGGGTCGGTGCGACTCGACTTCGGTGGCGGCGCCGGGGTCGGAACGTCCTCGGGATACGTCTCCTGGTCGGACTACGACGCGAGGCCGTTCACCCCCATCTGGCACTACACCGTGCCTGCCGTCCGGATGCACGTCGCCGCGGCCTTCCCGCTCGCCCGCAACCTCGACCTCTTCGCACGGGCCGATGCGGCGTCGCTCGTGGGCGTCACCTCGCCCTCCGGGGCGATCGATACGACGTGGTTCGCCTTGTGGATCGGCCTCCAGCCCCGGCTCCTCTAGGCGAGTCGCGAAGCGACAGATCGACAGCCCGGCCGATCTTTCGCTACTACCTCTGCGTGCCCCGTACCTTCAGCCCGACCTCCGTTCCGCCCGACGAGGCGCTCGCCCGCCTCCAGGAAGGCAACCAGCGCTTCGTCCGCGGCGACGGGACGGCGATCCGGCGCTGGGATCCCCACCTCGTCGAGGGGCAGTCCCCCTTCGCGGTCGTCCTCGGCTGCTCCGACTCGCGCGCCCCGGCCGAGTTCGTCTTCGACCAGGGTCTGGGGGACCTCTTCGTCGTGCGCGTCGCGGGGCCGGTCATCGCGCCGTCGCTCGTCGGCTCGGTCGAGTTCGCCGCGAGCGAGTTCGGCACGCGCCTGGTGGTCGTGATGGGCCACACCCACTGCGGCGCCGTCGGAGCCACGGTCAACGCCGCCCTCGGGAGCGGCCCTGCGTCGAGCAACCTGCGCTCGATCATCGACCGCATCGCGCCCAACCTGGAGCACCTGCTCGATGCGCCCCCGGCCGAGCCGGCGGCGCGCCTCGACGCCGCCGTGCGGGCCAACGCCCTCGCGGCGGCGCGCGAGCTCCGTCACGCGAGCGCGGCCCTCCAGGAGCTGGTCGACCAGCGGCGTGTCGTCATCGTCTCCGCCGTGTACGACCTGGAGACCGGCGTCGTGACGTTCCACGACGAGCCGGCGTCCGTGGGCTCATCGTCGCTCGGCCAGGGAGCCTGAGCCCCGGGGGATCTCTACAGCCGCTCGAACACCACCGAGTAGGGCGCGGGGCTGGTCGAGCGCGAGCCCTCGACGGTGATCGAATAGTCGCCCAGGGGGAACTCGCCCGGGATCGTCGCGCCGCTGGCGTCACCGCTCGTCATCACGCACCACGTCTTGTTGCTCGCGAGCTCCTGCACGTGGAGCACCGCGGTGACGCCGGTCGGCCGGAGCACGATGTTCCCCGTCGTGTCCTCGTTCAGGCGCAGGTACTGCGGCGCCGACCCCTCGGCGCTCGAGGCGCAGGAGGCGCTCGCCGGGTGCGGGGCGATCGTCCCGTGGAGCACCAGCTTCTGGGTCTGCAGGATCTCGACGTGCGCGTCGGCGGGGACGGCGCTTCGCGCCGGGCTGCACGCGACGACGGTGAGCGCGGAGACGGCGAGGGCGGAGGGGACGGCAGCGACCAGGAGCGTACGGAGGGGGTTCGGGAGCTTCGGCATGGCGCCGTCATGTGCACCGAGGATGCCATCCGCCCGGTCGGACGGTGCCGTCCGAAAAGCTCAGTCCTTCTCCACGGCGACGATGTCGGCGAAGGGGCGCACTGGCTGAACCGTCATTCATTCTCGCATCGCGCGGCATTGCGAAGACGCGATGCGAGGCCGCGCCGGGCTGCCGCTTGGCCCCCCTCGTAGCGCCGTGGTACGAGTTTCCCATGGACCGACGAGCCTTTCTCTCGGGCGCCGCCGCCTCTGCGGTCGCGGCCTCCCTGCTCCGCTCCGGCATCGCCAGCGCGGGCCCCTCCCTGGCGGCCACGCTCCCGACGGGCTTCGTTCCCCTCTCCATCCCGGGCCGCGTCGTCCGGGTGAAGAAGGCCGGTTGCCTCGAGTCGAACGGCCTCTTCCCCAAGCCGGACGACGCCAAGGCGATGCTCCAGCGCGCCATGCAGGAATTCACCGGCAAGGCCGATCTCGTCGAGGCGGTGAAGCTCTTCGTGCACCCTCAGGACAAGGTGTGCGTCAAGGTGAACGGCATCGGCACCCAGAACATGGCGACCAACAAGGAGCTCGTCCTCCCGTTCGTCGAGGCCATGGTCAGCGCGGGCGTCACGCCGTCGAACATCACGCTGCTGGAGCAGTTCCCCGGCTATTTCACGTCGACGCGCATCAAGCCGAAGGACGTCCCGGCCGGCGTCGCGATCAGCTCGCACGTCAACAACGACGCCACGATGGACTGGCGCAACGTGCCCGGCGACCGCCGCGCCAAGTTCGCGCGCGTGCTCACCGAGTCGACGGCGCTCATCAACTTCGCCCTCGTGAAGGATCACTCGATCCAGGGGTTCACCGGCGCGCTCAAGAACATGACGCACGGCTGCAACATGAACCCGCAGGACTTCCACGAGCGGCACGGCAGCCCGCAGATCGCCATCCTCGCGTCGCAGGACATCCTCCGGTCGCGCCTGCGTCTGTGCATCCTCGACGGCTTCAAGCTCATGGCCCACGGCGGCCCCCTCTGGAAGCAGCCGCAGTTCGTGAGCCCGCACGAGTCCGTCTACGTTTCGACCGATCCGGTAGCGGTGGACACCATCGCCTGGGGCGAGGTCGAGAAGGCACGGGCCGGATTCGGCCTGAAATCGCTGAAGGACGAGGACCGGGAGCCCACCTACATCCGGTACGCGGAGCAGTTCGGTGTAGGTGTGGCCGATTTGAAGAAGATCACGCTGCGCGAGGTCACGCTGTAATCCGTGCGGATCAGCCGGCACACCCCTCCGCAGGTCGGCTAGCATTCACGGGCTGTGGGGCTCCGCGATTCCGAGCGCACCCGGGTCACTCAGATCCAGCAAGAGCCGGGCGGCCCGAAGGGGGCTCGTCCAGGTGACGCGTGCATCATCGTCATCTACGGCCCCGAGCTCGGCAAGCGCGTGCAGCTCGGCACCGCGCCGTTCGAGATCGGTCGCTCGTCGAAGAACGACCTCTTCATCGACCAGGAGAGCATCAGCCGCCACCACGCCCGCATCACGTTCGACGGGACGCACTACTGGGTGGCCGATCTCGGCTCGACCAACGGCACGTTCGTGAACGACGACGTCATCCGCGAGCAGCGCCTCCGCGACGGGGACCAGGTACGCATCGGCCGATCGATCCTGAAGTTCATGACCGGCGAGAACATCGAGGTGCACTACCACGAGGAGATCTACCGCCTGATGACGGTGGACGGCCTCACCCAGGTGTTCAACCGGCGCTACTTCAACGAGGCGCTCGAGCGCGAGTTCAACCGCTCCAAGCGCTACGATCGCGCGCTCTGCCTCATCGCGTTCGACATCGACCACTTCAAGCGCGTGAACGACACCCACGGCCACCTCGCGGGGGACAACCTGCTCCGCCAGCTCGCCGCCGCGGTGAAGCCGCGCCTCCGGCGGGAGGACATCTTCGCGCGCACCGGCGGCGAGGAGTTCGGCATCCTCGTGCCCGAGATCCCGCTCGACGGGGCGCGCATCACCGCCGAGAAGGTGCGGCGCATCGTCGAGGCGACGCCGCTCAAGGTGGACCAGCAGCTGGTGCCCGTCACGGTGAGCCTCGGCTGCGCGATGCTCGCGGCGGAGGACGCGACGCCGGAGGAGCTGTACAAGCGGGCCGACGAGCGCCTCTACGAGGCGAAGCAGGGCGGAAGGAACCGCGTCGCAGGGTGAACGGGCCTCCGGCGGGGGTCGATGACCTCCGCGGGTGCGGTTGCGAGCCTCGTGGACGCGGTCACGAGCCTCGTGGGCGCGGTCACGAGCCTCGTGGGTGCGGTCACGAGCCTCGCGGGCGCGGTCGTGAGCCTCGTGGGCGCGGTCACGAGCTTCGTGGGTGGGGTTACGAGGCTCGCGGGCGCGGTCGTGAGCTTCAGGGACGCGGTCGTGAGCTTCAGGGTCGCGGTCGTGAGCTTCGTGGGTGCGGTCATGAGGCCCAGGATCGCGACCGTGAGCCTCACGAGCCCGTCGGCGAGCTTCATGGGTCGGATCATGAGCTTCGCCGTCGCGGCCACGAGCCTCATGGGGCCGTCGATGAGCTACCGACGGGTGTCGACGAGCGAGAAGGCCACCCGATCGAGCTTCATCCGGGGGCCCCTCCGCGTCGGGGCCGCCCGCTTCCGCGTCATGGGCTCAGCCAGGAGTGTTGAGCATCTCGCGTCGAGCGCCGTCGACCATGAACATGTAGACGGTCCACAGGATGGGAGCGACGAAGATGTTGCAGTAGGGCACGATCTGCGTGACGGACGCCGCGATGGCCAGGCCCTTGGGCGCCTTGGGTGCCTTGCCCTGCGAGACCAGGGTGCGGTTGATGGCCTCACATAGACCGAGGTTCGCGATGAACGTCCAGTAGAGATTGTAGAACGGGATGTAGAGGTACCCGCACGCCTGCCCGGGCGTGACCCACTTGCCGGCGTCGGTGTACCGCATCTGGTCGGGCACCGACTGCCACGCCTTGTAGACCCACACCGTGCCGATGATCATCGCGCCGAGGATGAAGACGGCGCCCATCAGCGGGAGCACGGAGGCCACCGCCGCGCCGTCGCTCGACGCACCGCCCGACTGAAGGGCGACGCTGACCACCGTGCCTCCGACGACGAAGACCCAGTAGAGGGCGTGCCCCGCGATGAAGAGCCACTTCAGCGCCGAGCCGGGAGCCGCCGCGCCACCCGTGCCGGGCATGGCCTGCAGCGCGCCGGGCGCCTGGTACGGGTTCGCCGCGCCGTAGCCGCCCGCGGGCGGGCCGTAGCCGGGCGGTCCACCGGGAGGAGCCCCGCCCGGAGGGCCGTAACCGGGAGGGCCCCCCGCTGGCGGACCGTAACCCGGAGGGCCGCCACCGGGAGCGCCGCCGCCAGGCGGGCCGTAACCGGGGGGGCCACCGCCGGGAGGGAGGCCGCCAGGAGGAGGGGGACCGAAGGGGCCGTTGCCGTAGCTCATGGGAACGGGAGTATACGCACGGTTCGGGGGGAACCTGCCCTGAACTGAGCGGGCCCTTTGTGCGCGGCGGGAGTTTCCGCGTCCGCTCATGCGTCCGCGCCTGCGTCCGCGTCCGCGCCCGCGCCCGCGCCTGCGCTCGCGCCCGCGTCCGCGCCCGCGCCCGCCGTCCCTAGTTGCACCCCCCCGCCGGAATGCTCGCCCCCTGCTGAATCCACGTGCTCACCGTGTCCAGCTCGTCCCACGTGAGCGGCGCGGTCGCCGAGTCGAGCGACGCGCTCGGATCCGCCGGGTACGGCATCTCGCGGCCCTGCACGTAGTTCGACAGCGTCGTCCGCTCGTCGTCCGACATGGGGCTCCACGGCGGCGTCACCAGCGGGTACCGGTTGGCCTCCACGCCGGGCGCGCCGGCGTCGCACGAGGTGCCCGGCGTCGACGAGCACGCGGGCGGATCCGCGAGGAGCATCTTGTACATCAGCCAGCTGTTGCCGGGGCTCGACGGCGAGATGATCGGCACGTCCACGCCGAAGACCGTCCCCGGCGGCGCGGCCTGCGACGCGTTGCCCGTGTTGGACCCCTGCGCGACGCGGCCGATGGCGGTCGCCTGGATGCCCTGGGGCGTCGTCATCAGCAGGCCCGCCGCCGGGAGGTCCCCGCCATGGCACACCGAGGTGCCGCACTTGCTCGCGAAGATCGGCAGCACCTGCGAGCAGAAGTCGACCGCCGTCGCGCCCGTGCACGCGTCGGAGCCGGTGTACGTGGCGCCGTTCACCACCGGAAACTCGATGACCGGGTTCACCGACGGATCGAGCGTCGCGCCGTCGATCGCCAGGAGACCGGTCCCGCCACCGGTCGCAGTCGCCGGCGTCAGGATCGTCAGCTCGTACATCTGGTCCGCCGACAGGGCCGCCGAGCTCTGCATGCACAGGCGCACGACGCGCGCGACCGGGTCGTACGACGGCGACGGCACGAGGAAGTTGCCGAAGAGGTCCTGCAGCACGAACGTCTGCCGCGTCACCGACAGGGGGTTCAGCAGCCGGTCGAACGCGAGCTCGATCGGCGCGCCCGAGACGAGCGACTGCGTCGGACCCACGTTCGCGCCGACCAGGTGCACCGTCGCCCCCGCGCCGATCGGCACGTCGTCCTGGTGGCCCGTGTCGCAGCCCGCGACGGCCACCGCGCCGAGCAGCGCCGCTCCGAACGCGGCATGCGTCGCGCCCGTGACGTCGGTCGCGCGAGCGACGCGAACCGCTGCGCTCAGCTCTCGGAGTAGAGCTGCAGCTGCTCGCGGACCACGTCGTCGCTGACGCCCGTCCGCAGGTGGTCCTTCAGCACGTCGGCCAGCGTCAGCAGAAGCTCGTCCACGCCCTTGTCCTCGATCAGCTTCTGGAGGAGCTGCCGCGCCTCGCGGCTGTCGTCCGTCCGCAGGAATTGCCGCACGGTGTCCAGAGAGATCTCGCCCTGGAAGTCCAGGTACATGTTCTCCAGGAGATAGCGCACGAGCTCTTTCACCGTCGGCCTCCAGATTGAAACAAGGGTCGCAAGGGAGACGTTCATATCCCCCGGCGCCCGAAGGGCGCAAGGCCGTTTCGCCTTTCGGTTCAGAAAGATGGGCGAAGGTGCGGAGGGGGCTCATGGGGCGCTTCATGGGGGCGTCGTCGATCGCGTCACCGGCACTGCGCCAGGTGAGGGTCGCTCGGCTCGTGGCAGACGAAGCAGGGGCGCGGATTTCGACGCATCTGCGTGGCGCAACCCCCGAGGAAGCCGTTCTTGTGGGGGTCGAACCCGCCGCCCACCCCCAGCGCGCCGTGGCAGTTCACACAGTCGCGCTCGGTATGGCAGCTCACGCAGGCGTTCAGGTTTCGCTCGGCCTCGAACCCGTGGGAGCCCGGCTTCATCGGCGGGTCGCTCCAGATGCTCTTCGGCGGGTGGAAGCGCGCGCTGTCCTTCGAGCTCGTCGGGCTCGACTCGGCGACGCCGACCCGCAGGTGGCAGTCGAGGCAGAAGCTCTGCTCGCGGTGGCAGCTCTGGCACTTCTGAGGCTCCATGCGAGCCTCCACCGGGTGCATGTTCAGGTAGTCGTTCGGGTGGATGCTCCTCGGGCGGACCCTGCCGTCGTGGCAGTCGGTGCAGAAGTCCTCGGTGTGGCAGTTGGCGCAGAAGGCCGAGTCGTCCGCCGCCACGAGCTTGTGGCGGTCGATGAAGTCCGGCGTGTGCTCCGCGTTGTGAAGCCAGCGAGGCGGCTCGAGCGTCCCGGTCGCGAACATCGTCTTGATGCGCGTCGGGCCGCCCTTGCCGTCGCTCTTGAAGTGGCACGTGTCGCACGCGCTCTTCGCCGTGCCGCGCGACGCCGAGTCGGGCATCTCGTGGCAGTGGAAGCAGCCGCGCATCCGCGGGAGCTGGTCGCGCGTCGCCAGCTCGAGCTGCTCGACCGGACCGTGGCACTGCGCGCAGCCGATGTTCCGGTCGACGTGCGACTTGTGGTCGAACGTGAGGTTCGCGCGCGGCAGGTCCAGCTCCGCGACCTTGTTGCCGTCGCCGGCGTTGTAGCCGAGGTGGCAGAAGGAGCACTGCCCCATGGCGTCGTTCCCTGCCTTCACCGCCTTGAGGTCGTCGTGATCCGTCTCGTGGCACGTGTCGCACGTGCTGCCCTTCGGCATGAGCTGATCCTGCGCCGAGGCGCTCGAGTACGCCTTGCCGTGGCACGTCTTGCACGTGAGCCCCATCTCCTTGGTCAGGTGCCGGGCGTGGTTGAAGCGCAGCGTGATGTGCTGCGGCGGGAAGATGACGTCGCTCGGCCCCTCGTCGGGCGAGAAGGATCCCGGCGGCAGCATCGCGTGGGGGACCTGCTGATCGTTCGGCAGCGGCGCGAGACCGTGGAGCGGCGCGGCCGGAGCCTCGGCCAGCGCGAGCGGCACGGCGGCGAGGATCGCCACGAGCGCCAGGAGGGAAAGGAAGAGCCCCTTCATTTGGTCACCGCCACCGTGAGCCAGAGCATGAGGCGGAAGCGCTGCCCCACGAGGCCGTTGATGTCGTGCTCCCACTCGACGAGGGCCCTCGCGCGGGGCGCGAAGCGGTAGCCGAGGCCGAGCACGTAGTTGAAGCTCGTCGTGCTGCGGTCGGGCTCCAGCTTGTCGTCCCACTGCCAGACGCCGGTGCGCGCGGTGGCGACGTAGCGCGTCTCGAACACGTGCTCCGCGGCGACGTCGGCGCCCACGCGATCGCCCTCCGCGCCCCAGTTGCCGTTGCCGCGCAGGGTCACCCGCGTCTCGCCGGTGTGCCAGCGCGCCGAGAGGTTGCCCCCCTCGTCGAAGGGGTGGCCATTGGTCGGGTAGATGCTCTGGCCGGCGGCGTAGTTCGGGTACGGCGAATACTGCGCGCCGGCGCCGGGATCGAGCGGCCCCGTCTGCACCTCGGAGACGCGCACGTGGCCGCCGCCCGCCACCGAGAGGCGATCGGTGACGTTCCAGTTGGCGCGGAGACCGACGTCGTTCATCGGCTCGCCGGCGAAGAAGTTCCAGATGCTGTCCGCGTCGTACGTCGGCACGTAGTAGTCGTAGTCGGCGCTGACGGTGACCCTCTTGCCGGCGTACGCGTCGATGGTCGCGTAGAGGTTGGTCATCTCCGCGTTGTAGAAGTCGTAGACGACGCCGGCCTTCAGGCCGCCGAGCGTGGCGAGGTTCGCGTCCATCGAGTAACCGAGCTTCTCCGACGAGATGCGCCCCCCGTCGTAGACCGCGGGCGCGTAGGTGGCGCTGGCGAACTCGGTCACGTTCGAGGACCCCGTGTCGTAGACGCGGCGGTAGGTGAGGCGCCCGTGGATCCACGTGACGCCGGTGGACTCGAGGGCGGCGCCGAAGGCCGGCGCGATGTTCGAAGGCTGGAAGGCGGGCGCGAGCGAAGGGTCGTAGTTCGAGCGGTCCCCCCGCCAGACGCCGCCGCTCTCGAAGGCGCCCGTGCTGAGGGGCATCCCGCCGCGCTGCTCGAGGCCGCCGTAGGCCTCGGCCTTCACGAAGAACGGCGTCGTCGCGCTCACCTCGCCGCCGTCGAAGGACCACCAGCCGAGGGCGTCGGTCACGTACTGCCGCCCCAGCTTGAAGCCGAGGACGCCGTGCATGAAGCGCCGGCCCTCCACGTAGGCGTACATGAGGTCGACCAGGCCCTGGTTGAGCCCCGGCACGACGCTGCCGAAGTTCGTCGGATCCGTCGCGCCGCCGGGGATGCCGTAGTCCGCGTCGTAGCGGACGCGCGCGCGGAAGGAGAGATCCGGCGCCGAGGGATCCCCGGCTGGCGCGTCGAGGAGGTCGTACGCGCTGACGGCGAGGGTCGTCGTCAGCCGGCGGCGGTTGAGGACGTTCTCGCCGGTGGGCGACCGCACGTCGTAGAACTGGGCCGCCGTGTCGCTCGTCACCTCCGCGTCGAGGGCCAGCGCCGTCGACGGAGCGAGGACGAGGACGAACGCCGCAGCGACGACGGCGAGGCGGGGTGAGCCCATCGGGAGGAGCCTTCAGGCCTTGGTGGCGCCGAACTCTTTCTCGAGGCGATCGTCGAACGTGTCGGCGACGGCCGCGAGATGCTTCACGGTCTGCTCGACCTCGGCGCCGCCGAGGCCCTCGATGGGGCGCTCGCTGACCGCGACGACGCGGTCGCCCACGAGGCCGAAGGCGGCGTTGGCGAGCCCGCCGGCGTTGAGCTCGAGCAGGTGCCGGAGGAGCGCCCCGTGCTTGGCCTTGTCGGCCGGCAGCGTCACGACGGGCGAGGCGACCCGGAGGTAGGTCTCGTCCTCGTCGGGGTGGAAGGTCACGGTGACGAGCACCGAGGCGCTCCCACGCTTGAGCGTCCACGCCGCCTGGGCGTCCGTCGATTGCGCGCGCGTCGTCGCGGGGTCGAGCCCGAGCTTCTTGATGGTCTCCTCGACGAGCTTCTTGGCGTTCTCGAAGTCAGTGTCCAAAACGAACCTCCCGGGAGGGGGCAAAAACGAAGAGCGTGGGGCGAGCGCAGGCAGAGGCTCAGCAGTATCGGCCAACCGCGGCTCTGCGCGAACAGGTTTCGGCGCGGAGCCGTGCTGCGTCACGAATGAGGCGGGACCTCTCCTTGACGCGTCTTCCAGGGGGATGGCACCTTAGGGAGAGGGACCTCCCGGCGGAAAATCACCGCCGAGGCCGCCCGCCCTCCTTCCGTTTCGCCTGCCCACGCTTCTCGCCCGCCCACCCGCCCAATGACCGACAGCCAGCAGCGTTACCGCGTCGTCGAGAAGCTCGAGTCGGGCGGCATGGCGGAGGTGTTCCGCGCCGAGAGCGAGGGTCTGCAGGGCTTTCGCAAGCAGGTCGCGATCAAGCGCGTTCTCCCGCACCTCTCGTCGAAGAAGAAGTTCATCTCGATGTTCCTCGACGAGGCGCGCCTCTCGGCGCAGCTCTCGCACTCGAACTGCGTGCAGGTGTTCGACATCGGCGTCGGCGACAACGCGTTCTTCATCGTCATGGAGTTCGTCGACGGGGCGAACCTCAAGGCGATCATCGAGCACATCAAGAAGAGCGGGCGGGACTTCCCGGTCGAGGCCGCCGTCTACATCGGCCTCGAGCTGACCAAGGGCCTCGCCTACGCGCACGAGCTCACCGACAACAACGGCACGCCGCTCCACATCGTGCACCGCGACATGTCGCCGCCGAACGTGCTCATCACGAAGAACGGCGAGATCAAGATCGTGGACTTCGGCCTCGCCAAGGCCAACAGCCAGCTCGAGAAGAGCGAGCCCGGCATCATCAAGGGCAAGTTCTCCTACCTCTCGCCCGAGGCGGCGATGGGGCAGGAGGTCGACCTACGGACCGACGTCTTCGCGGTGGGGATCATCCTGTGGGAGCTGCTCGCGGGCCAGCGCCTGTTTCTCGGCGACACCGACTTCCAGACCGTGAAAAAGGTGCAGGGCGCGGTCGTGCCCCCCATCTCGGGCATCAACAAGAAGGTGCCGCTCGAGCTCGAGAAGATCATCAACCGGGCCCTCGCCCGCGATCCGCAGCAGCGTTACGCCAACGCGCGCGACCTCGGGATGGACCTCTCGAAGTTCATGTTCAAGTACGGCGTGCCGGTGAGCACGTTCGACATCGCGTCGCTGGTGAACGTCGCGATGAAGGAGCGGCAGCGCCACCGCCCGATGCAGGCGAGCATCATCGACAAGCTCATCGAGGAGGCGCTGTTCGAGTTCACCTCGCTGACCGACGACAAGCAGGCCCCCAACGGCGGCGCGCGGCCGATCGACTCGGGCGCGCTCGGCGGCCTGGGGGCGGGCGGCGGGATGCGAGGGCCGGTCCTCGCGAAGCCGGCCGGCGGTACGGGACCGGGCTACGTCAACGTCGGGTCGTGGATCGACGAGATCGTGGTCGGCTCGAAGCCGGACGACGACGCGCTCCGGGCCTCGCTGCCGCCGGGGCTCTCCGAAGGGAACCTCGCGGCGCTCGAGGAGGAGCCCGGGCCGCCGCCGTCGTCGCCGCAGATGCGCGCCGCGATGGCGGCCCCCCCGCCGGTGCCGACGCCGCGGCCGAACACGCCGGCGCCGCGCTCGAGCCCGCGCCAGCCGATGCCGCCGTCGCCCGTGTCGGCCCCGTCGGTGGGGGAGAAGAAGACCGGCGGGGGAACCAAGGTGGGCGTGCTCGTCGCGCTCGTCGTCGTCATGGCCGCGGGGGCGGCGGCCTGGTTCACGCACCTCATCCCCCATCCCTGAGTCCTCCGAACGTTGTCGCAGCGGTCGGGTCTCTTCGTTCCTCTCGTTTGGCTCGTCCTGCTGGCGGCGTCGTGCGCGGCCTGCGCGGAGGAGACGACCACCGCGACGCCGAAGCTCGTCCGCTATCGCCACCACCCGGGGAGCGAGCACGAGCCGCACGAGGGCGCGCCCGCGGACGGGCCTTGCCCGCCGGACATGGCCCTCGTGGGGACGTTCTGCGTCGACCGGTGGGAGGGCTCGCTCGTCGAGCTGACGGCGGGCGGCGAGCGCCCCTTCTCGCCGTACCAGAGCCCGGACGCGTCGGTGTCGGTGCGCGCGGTCTCGCGTCCCGGGGTCGTCCCGCAGGGGTACATCTCGCGCGACGCGGCGGAGCAGGCGTGCGAGGCGTCGGAGAAGCGCCTGTGCGCGGAGGAGGAGTGGATCGCGGCCTGCAAGGGCGACCCGCCGAGGACGTTCCCCTACGGCGACACCCGGCAGAAGGGCGCGTGCAACGACTCGGGGATCTCGCCGCTGCACGTCTACTACGGCGAGTCGCCCGACACGTACCGCCCCGGTCCGATGAACGATCCGCGCCTGAACCAGACGCCGAACACGGTGGCGAGGACGGGCGAGTTCGCCCAGTGCACGAACGGCTTCGGCGTGTTCGACATGGTGGGCAACCTGCACGAGTGGGTGATGACGAGCGGGCGCCCCGCCTTCCGCGGCGGGTACTACCAGGACACCCACATCAACGGCGACGGCTGCGGCTACCACACGACCGCGCACGCCGCGGCGTACCACGATTACTCCACCGGCTTTCGCTGCTGCATGGACGCCCGACGCTGAAAGAGAGAGAGAGCTACAGGGAGAGGAGGAGGAAAGGAGGGGTTGGGCGAGAACCAAATCCTCCTTCTCTCCTCCCCTCCCTGTTTCCCCCTCTCTCAGTCGCTCTTGGTGTCGGAGGCGGCGTCGGTCGGGGTGGAGCCGGCGTCGGTGGAGACGGGGGCGACGCTGGCGTCGGCGCCGGGGCAGCCGGTCGAGTCCCACGTCCACGTGAACTCGCTGGCGTCGCCGCACGAATCGGGGTCGGTGGCGCACGTCCCCCCGGTCGCGGTGAAGCACCAGCCGCAGCCGAGGACCGGGGTACAGGTGCCGCACGTCGTGTAGGCGCTGCAGCTCGAGCCGGTGCTCCCCCCGCCGCCGTAGGTCACGTAGCCGGAGTCGTTGCTGTCGTCGCCGCAGGCGCCGAGAGAGACCGCGATCCCGGAAGCGACGAAGAGGGCGGCAAGGAATCGATGCATGGCGGCCCAAATTCTAGACAGCGAAAGCCCCGGAGGCCAGCCGCCTCGTCCGTCGCCGGCCTCCGTCGCAAGTCAGTCACAAAAGAGCTCGCTTCCCTGCAGGCGGCAGTCGCTCCGGCGGCAGTCGCGTTTCCGCGCATACTTCCCGTCCTGGCACACGAGCTCCGCCTTGCGGTCCACTGCACACGTGATGCGCTTCGCCTGGTCGCAGGGATCCCCCTCCTCCGCCAGCGCGTCGTCGCACTCGACCTTCCGCGTGTCCTTCTGGATGCGGCACCCGTCCGGCCCGCGGCACGACGACGCCGCGGCGAGCGTGCTGCCGTCGCAGAGGAGCATCGCCTTGCCGTCCGCCGCGCATGCGTACGTCCCCTGCTGCGCGCAGGGGTCGCCGGGCTGCCCGAGCGTCGTGTCGCAGCGCACGTTGCGCCCGCCTTCCACCTGGCAGCCGTCCGGCCCGCGGCACGCCCGCCAGAGAGAGTAGCGCCCGTCCTTGCACACGAGGGCGCGGGCCCGGTCGGCGGTGCAGGCGTAGTCGAGCGGCGGGTTGAGCGGGCAGGCGTCGCCCTCCGCCGCGACCGTGTCGTCGCACTCGTCGACGTCGCCCCGGTGGGCGCATCCCTGCGCGCCCTTGCATGGCACCTCGGTCCAGAGCGTCGCGCTGCCGGGGGCGCTCCCCTCGCAGAGGAGCGCCCGGTCGACGCCGCCGCACACGAGCTGGTCCGCCACCCGGCACTTGCCCCCCGGAGCGGGCTTGTCGCGGCAGGCGCTCACCGCGAACGCGACGAGCGCGCCCGCGATGACGCCCCCGACCGCGCCGGCCCTCACTCGCAGTAGACCTCACTGCTCTTGATCTTGCAGCCCCCGTGCTTGCAGTCGCGCTGCTTGATCCACGTGAACTGCGGCGAGCACTTGAGCTCCTGCGTCGAGTCCTCGCTGCACGAGTGGTTGTCGACCGGACGGCACTTCTCGCCGGCGCGGGCCATCGAGCGGTCGCAGAAGACCTGGTTGCCCTCGATGTGGCAGCCATTCGGCCCGCGGCACGCCTGCGAGAGCTGGAACTTGCTCGACGCCGCGTCGCACACGACTTCGATCTTCTTGTCGCTGCTGCAGCCGTAGTTGTCGTCCCCGGCCTCGACCACGCACGGGTCGTTCACGTCGGCCATGCTGTCGTCGCAGTTGATGGTGGTGCCCGTGATGCTGCACTTCTTCGGGCCCTTGCAGGTGCGGGTCAGCTTCCACGTCCCGGCGACGCAGGTGAGCTCACTCAGCTTGTCGGTCCCGCAGGCGAGGTTGTCACCGCTGACCGCCATCATGCAGGCCTCGCCGGCCACGGCGAAGTCGTCGTCGCACTGCGACGAGACGCCGGTGCCCGAGCAGCCCTTGGGGCCGCGGCAGGGCATGGTGACCATCTTGCTGTTCTGGCAGAGCAGGGCCGTCGCCGGGTCGGTGCACTGGTACTTGCCATTGCTGACGCACGGGCTCCCCGGCGTGGGCTTGAGGCCCTTGCATTGCGAGAGGACGACGATGAGCGAGACCGAGACTGCCGTTGCTGCGAGACGTTGCCACACGCGTGCCATGGACCCTCCTTCACATACACACACGCGTGATACGTACGCGCCGGGCGGATCAGAGCCGACTTCTTCCGCCAGGTCAAAGGGCTAATGTGCTTACGTCCCTGAAGACGACGATGGCCAGCAAGGGACGCCCCTACCGAACGTTCCACGTCCAGGGTTTCGAGGTGCTCGTGGGGCGGGGCGCGGAGGACAACGACGCGCTCACCTTTCGGATCGCCGAGCCGCGCGACCTGTGGCTCCACGTGGCCGGCGGAACCGCGGGGAGCCACGTCGTCGTGCGCAACCCGGACGGGGTCGACGTGCCGGCGGCGGTCGTCGAGGTCGCCGCGGCGGCGGCGGCCTGGTATTCCAAGTCCCGGGCGGCGGCGAAGGCGGAGGTGCACTTCTGCCGCGCGTCCGACGTGTCGAAGCCGCGCGGCGCGCCCGCGGGCCTCGTGCAGCTCGCGAAGTGGAAGAGCGTGAAGGTGAAGCCCGCCGTTCCGACGGGCGAGGGCGGCGACGCCGGGGAGGGGCCCGAATGAGCACGGAGAGCAGGGACGCCGGCATCGCCGTGCGCGCGATCGGCGTCGTGAGGTGCCCGGTGGCCGAGCCGCGGGACGACGACTGGGGCGAGGTCGTGTCGGAGCTGCACCTCGACCCGGAGCTCGCGCCGGGGCTCGTCGGGGTCGAGCAGTTCTCGCATGCGCTCGTCGTCTTCTGGATGCATCGGTCGACGTTCGCGATCGGGCAGGACCTCACGCGGCGGCCGCGCGGACGGCCGGACATGCCGGAGCTCGGCATCTTCGCCCAGCGCGCGAAGCACCGCCCGAACCCCATCGGCATCACCGCGGTGCGCGTCGTGGGGCGGAGCGGCCCGGTGCTCGCGGTGAAGGGCCTCGACGCCATCGACGGGACGCCGGTCCTCGATGTGAAGCCCTACGTGCCGCCCTTCGACACGCGCGCCGACGCGACGGTGCCGGAGTGGATGACGCGGCTCATGGATGGGTACTTCGGATGACCCGCGCTCTCACCGCGCTGCTCTTTCTGGCACCCGCGCTCGCGGTCGTCGCGTGCGATCGCACCGACGCGACGCCGAAGCCTTCCGCGTCGAGCGAGTTTGCGCCCGCTCCGCCCGCGCCCTCGCTGGTCCCGTCGTCGAAGCCGGCGGCGTCGGCGTCGGCGTCGGCGAGCGCCGATCCCTTCGCCGCCCTCTCGACCGGCGCCCAGGTGCGCGAGGAGGCCACCGTCGTCGTCGACGGCGTCCCCGAGAAGTGGCGGCTCGAGTGGGCGCAGCCGCCGGCGCTCGACTGCGTCGACGCCGCAGCGTTCGCGACGTGCCCGTGTGCGGCGTTCGCGTTCGGAGAGAAGGGGGAGCTCGACCTCGTGCGGACGCGCGCCGGGGCCCCGGAGGAGCGGCTGCATCTCGCGCCGCTCTTCGCGGGGGGCGTGGCCCGGCTGCGCCGGTGGCCGGTGACGAAGGCCGACACGGGCAAGTCGCCCGACGTCGCGTCGCTCGTGATGCGGCCGATCGAGCCGGTGATGAAGCTCGTCGACTCCGACCACGACGGGCGGGCGACGGAGATGGTGCTCCCCACGAGCTCCGAGCCGTGCGGGCACTCCGCGAGCGTGGTCGTGGGGATCTCGCGATCGAACCCCGTGCTGCACGTGCTCACGCCGACGGAGAAGCCCGATTGAGGGCGCCCATGGCGTCATTTTCCGGCGAGTGCCCGCCGCCGGCGCGGCGCTATGCTGCGGCCGTGGTCGCTCGGGGGCACTTCCTACGCGCGGGCGCGCTGCTCGCCGCGCTCCTCGTCGCGTGCGGCGGCGCGGCTCCGAGCGAGCTGCTCGATCCCGCCGGTGGCTCCGGCGGGGCGGCCGACGGCGGCTCGACGGCGCACGACTCGGGCGCCGCCGGCGTCGACTCGGGATCCACGCCCCATGACGGCGGCGGTCCCGGTGATGCCTCGATCGGCGTCGACTCCGGCTCACCCGGCATCGACTCCGGCGGCCCCATCGTGGACTCCTCTTCTCCTCCGCCCCCGCCGTCGATGGACGCGGGCAACCCCGGCCTCGCCGCGTGCATGGCCGCCTGCGACGACGCGGGAATCGGCACCTGCGACTCGTCCGGCGTGTGCGTCATCACGTGCTCCGGCGCCGACTCGTGCAGCAACGACGACGTCGACTGCCCGCCCGACGTGCCCTGCCTCGTCGCCTGCACCGGCACCGACTCGTGCCAGGCCGACGTCACGTGCCCCATGTCGGCCGGCTGCGAGGTCGACTGCTCCGGGACGCGGTCGTGCAGCGGCAACGTCACGTGCGACGCCGACACGTGCGTCATCACCTGCAAGGGAACCGACAGCTGCAGCAACCAGCCCACGTGCGAGAACGGCACGGCGTGCAGCATCGGCTGCGGGGGCAATCAAGCCTGCAGCGGTGGCGTCTGCTGCTCGGACCCGACGTGCAACCTCGGGAACCAGCAGAACGGCTGCTGAGCGAGGCTTCCTCCCATGCGAGCCCTGATGCAGCTCGTCGAGGGCGACCACTCCATCGTGCGTACCGCGGACCTCGCGGGGTGCCGCCGAAGCGGGAGGCGCTCCCACCAGCCCAGATGCCGCAGCATCGAACGCCGACCAGCGCCGCCACCGTCCTGTCCACGGACGTCCCGGGGACACGCGCGAATCGTCCGGGACACCCCCGGTGCTCCGTAACCACGCAGCATCGCGAGGGCGCCCCCGCGGCACGCCCCCCCCGCCGCACGCACACTGGAGCGTCTGTTGCTTCAGGAAGGGAAGTACCTCGTGGCGGACGTGGTGGGCGAGGACGCGACGTTCCGGCCCGAGTCGTTCGAAGGCATGGAGATACCGCTCGGCGCGCTGTGGGAGATCCCCGGCGGGGCGTGAGCGCCCCGAAGAGCGAAGCGTGTCGATTTCATGGTCGCTCGCTCGTCGTCCATGGGAAGGAGCGAGAGGCCATGAGAAACCTGATCCTCAAGATGAACGTCACCCTCGACGGCTTCGTCGGCGGTCCAAAGGGCGAGATCGACTGGCTGTTTAGGAATACCGGCGACGACGCGAAGGCCTGGATCGTGGACACCCTCCGGCGGGCGGGGGCCCACCTCATGGGCAGCCGGACGTACGCCGACATGGCCGCGTACTGGCCCTCCTCGACCGATGTCATCGCCGCGCCCATGAACGAGATCCCGAAGGTCGTGTTCTCCCGGACCGGGAAGGCGGCGACGACGCGAGCGCTCGAAGACGCCTCTCATGCGGCTCCGGTCGAGAACGCGGGCGCGTCCTGGGGTCAGCCGCGTATCGCGTCCGGCGATCTCGCCGAGGAGATCGCACGACTGAAGCAGGAGCCCGGGAAGGACCTCGTGGCGCACGGGGGCGCCGGCTTCGCCCGCAGTCTCGTCGCGTCGGGCCTCATCGACGAGTACCAGCTCGTCGTGCATCCGGTGGCGCTCGGGCGCGGGCTCTCGCTGTTCTCCGATCTGCCGAGACCCCTGCCGCTCACCAGCGTGAGCACGACGAGGTTCTCGGGCGGCGCCCTCGCTCACGTCCTCCGGCCCGCGTGAGGGGTGACGGCTCCTTC
>JBEKGQ010000011.1:0-25004 GCA_050012715.1 Polyangiaceae bacterium | reverse complement strand
GGCGGCCATCGCCGCGGCCACGGCGGCGCAGAGGGCGTCGACGAGGGCGGGCGCCGCGCGCAACTCGCCGAGCGTGCGCGCGTCGAGCTCCAGCATCACGCGGTGCGCCTGAACCGGCCCTCCGCTCCCCACCCACCCGGGCGCTGCCACGATCGCGACGCTGGCGTGCTTCAGCGCCTCGCGCGCCCTCTCGTCGGCATGCTCGCCCAGAGCCTCGAGGGCCGCGCGACGCAGCTCCTCGCCGCTCCATCCGCTCACTTTCGGGCGAGAGCGCCGCCCGTGGGAGCTTCGCTCTGCATCTCCTCGGGCTCCGCCTCCGCCGGGCCGGGCTGCGTCGTCGCCGGCTTCGCCACGCGGACGTTGCGAGTCTCGCCGCCCTCCATCGCCGCGGCCACCGAGGCCGCGCCGTGGACATCCCCGTACGGCTTGGCGAGATCGAAGATGACCTTGCTGTTGCCCTGCGACGCGAGGTTCTGCAGCGCCTCGAGGCGGCGAAGCTCCATCGCGCCCGGCGATCCCGTGAGGATGCGCGCCGCGTCGGCGAAGTTTTTGGCGCTCTCGACGTCGGCCTGGCTCTTGATGATGACGTACTGGCGGTCGCGCTCGGCGATCGCTTTCCGCGCGATGACCTCCTGCATCTGGCCGGGGAGCTGGATGTCCTTGAGGGCGATGAGCTCGATGTGGAGGCCCCACTGCGAGACGAACTGCTCCACCGCCGCGCGCACCTTGGCCGCGATCTGCTCGCGGTGGGTCAGGAGCTCGTCGAGCCGGGTCTCGCCGGCGACGTCGCGGAGCACGACGCGCGCGCGGTCCCACACCGCGCTCTCGAAGTTCTGGACGTTGAGGACCGCCTTCTCGACGTCGACCACCTTGTAATAGATGACCGCGTCGATCGACGCGGTGACGTTGTCCTGCGTGATGACCTGCTGGTAGGGCAGGTCGCGGTTGCGGACGCGCGTGTCCACCCGCACGAGCTTCTGGACGCCGGGGGCGACGAGGCGAAGGCCGGGAGAGACGTGCCCGGTGAGCTTGCCGAGCGTGAACTTGAGGGCCACCTCCCACTGGTTGATCACGCGCACCGATCGCAAGAAATAGATGGCGGCGATCACGGCGGCGGGCACCGCGAGGACCAGCGGGAAAGGGTCGGTCATGGCGACTGGGAGCCTACTCCCGTCGGGAACGCGCGTCAGGGCGCGAAGTCGGTCTTCGGGAAGCGAACGACGTAGTAGGGATCGATGGCGTAAGCATAGGTGTCGTCGACGAGGACGCGCCGCGGCCCGTACCAGCGGTCGGTCTGCAGAGAGGCGGTCTCGAGCGGGCCCCCCACCAGCGGGACCCGGGCGATGCCCGTGCCGAGCAGCACGTCGCTGTCGACTCCGGCGGGCGGCACGTAGACCTGCACCATGGCGATGTACGCATAGGTGTCGTCGATGGCGAGGCCGTTGCAGGAGAACGGAGTCGCGACGAGATCGCTGTCGAAGATCTCCACCGGAGCGCCGTCCTTCTTGCTCGACCACACCCAGCAGCCCGCCGTGCCCGGGTTCGGCTCGGGCGCGACGACCCACGCGACGTAGTCGTCGTTCGCGGCGAGCCCCACGAACCCCGTGGGCAGGCCGGAGACCGGCTTGATCGCCCCGACCGCGTGCCCCGGATCCGTGGCCCAGTCCGCCTTCGATGCGGCCATCACGCGCGCGAGGTCCGGTGCCACCGGCGTCGAGTCGACCCAGTAGACCTCGGTGGAGCTCTGGGCCAGGACGTGCTGCATGAACCCGGGGAAGAACGTGATCCCGCCGGTCGGGGCCAGGGGCGTGACGGTCGGCGTCGCGCCGGGGACGATGCGGTAGATGCTCCCCGAGAACGGCGTGTCGACGGCGGGGCTGCCGGGCCACTGCCACGAGTCCGGGGAGGGGCCGAGGATCGGCGGTAGCGTTCCGGGCGGCGGCGTCTCCGGCGCCGAGACCGCCGCGTAGACCCCGGTCGCGTCAGCGACGAGACCGATGACGTCCGAGCCGACGAGCCCGGGGAAGCCGATGCCGGTCGTCGTGGGCGTGGCGATCGACGCCTCGGGGCTGCTCCAGAGGGTCGAGTTGTTCCCGTCGTTCGACGCCCACCACACCGTGCTCCCGGAGAGGGCGAGCTCGATGTTCGGCTGGTTCGCCGGCGCTCCCCAGTTGCTGCCGAGCGGGACCGCCGGCGGGAAGCGAACCACGTCGAGCGCCTCGTCGGCCGTCAGGAGCACCTGCCCCTGCGTGTCGACGACGGCGCTGCCGACGTAGCTGGAGACCCCGGTGACCAGCACGCCGGACGTGTCGCCGCCGGTCGTCGACGGATCGGGCCCCGAGCCGCACGCCGCGAGCACGGCGAACGCGAGGGCGAAGGCGCGGAGGACGGGAGGGAGGGGCGAGTGGTTCACGGCGTGCCTCGGGTGAATCCGTCTCAGAAGGTCAGCGAGCTTCGCAGCCCGAAGTACACAGAGAAGTATTGCACCGGGTTGATCCCGCCGTTGTGGACGCCCGGCGGAGCGGTCGTGTCGTTGCCGGCGTTCGTGGCCGGGTTCTCGTTGGCGATGGGCGTGTAGACGACCGATCCGTACAGGCCGATCGCCCACGGCCGGAACGTCTTCACGGGGTGCCAGTCCACCCCGGCGCGCCCTCCGACGTCGAGCGCGGGAAGGGCCGAGGACGTCTTGGTGGTCGTCGCGCTCAGCGGATCGAACGACGTGAGCTGGTAGAAGGTCATCCGGGCGCCGGGGTCCACCGAGATCCACGGATCGACGGCGTGAGCGGGCAGGAAGTGGATGGCGAATTCCAGGCCCGCGTCGGCGAAGGTGCAGGACTGGAAGGAATTTCGCACCGAGAGATCCAGCGGCTGGCTCGGGTACGGCCCGTGGGCGTCCGTACCGCACGTGCCCGACGCGTCGATCGCCCCGTACTCCGCGTAGATCCCGAGCTTCGCCGCCCAGCCGAGGCGAACGCCGAGATCGAGCCGCACGGTGGTCATCCACGGCTTGTCGCCGCGGAGCTTCACCCCCGGGCCGCCGGTGAGCCCGATCTCGCCGCCCGGGCTCATCGGCGTGGGCGGAGCCGGCACGAGGATCTTCTCCAGCGGGACGTCGACGCTCCGGTTCTCGTCGTCGCCGAGGACCACCTCGCTCTGGTAGGGGCGCGTCCCGTCCGCCTCGACCCGGAGCGTGTGCCCGCCGCTGCGCAGCTTGCCCTCGAACCTCCCGGTGCCGACGACCTTGCCGTCGATCGCGATGCGCGCGTCGGGCTGGCTCGTCACCGTCAGCCGACCGTCGTGCACGTCCGGCTGCAGTGCGATCTCGACCCGCGCTGCGCTGGTCGCGCCCACCGGGACCTGCTGCGTGACCTCGCGAAAGCCGGCCTTCTTCACCGTGATGCGCCGCTGGCCGATGTCGACGGTGATGGGGCTCTCGAGCGGGGACGTGCCGACGCGCTCGTCGTCCACGTCGACCTCGGCGCCGGGCTCCGACACGACGACCGTCAGGCGCACCGTGAAGGAGGCGATGGCGTCGAGGAGGGCGCGACCCTCCCGGCGATCGGCGTCGGTCAGCAGGTCCTTGCCGGTGTCGAGGTACTCGCGCACGAGCGCCATCGTCCGCGCGTAGTGCCGCTGGCTCTTCTCGCAGGCGGCGATGTTCCACAGCAGCCGCGCGTCGCCGGATTGATCGAAGGCCGCGCGGAACTTGATCGCGGCCCCGGTGAAGTCCCCGTCGCCCACGAGGAGCTTCGCCGCGTCGTACGCGGCCTTGGCCTCACCGGTCAGCGACTGCGAGAGCGGCTTCGGGGCGCCGGGTGGGAGCGTCGCCGTCGAGCCGGGCCTCGCCAGCTGCGCGGACGCCGGTGGGGACGCGGCCATCGCCACCCCGAATGCGGTTGCCCACTGCCAAAGCCTCATGCGCGGGCGGATGCTCGCCGAGGAGCGCCTGACGATCAAGGAGGCTATGCTCGGGCCTTCCATGGCGGAGGTTCAGGCGCCGGTGGTCGAAGGGGAGGTCGTCGCGGGCAAGTACCGCGTCGACCGCGTCCTCGGCTCCGGCGGCATGGGCATCGTGTTCGCCGCCACGCAGCTCGAGCTGGACCGCCCGGTCGCGATCAAGTTCCTCGTCGCGGAGGCGGCCAAGGCGCCCGAGATCGTCGCGCGGTTCGCGCGCGAGGCGCGGGCGGTCGCGAAGATCCAGGGCGAGCACGTGGCGCGGGTCCTCGACGTGGGGGTCCTCGAAAATGGCCTCCCGTACATGGTCATGGAGTACCTGGACGGCGCGGACCTCGCGCAGCGCATCGCGCACGAGGGGCGGCTCTCGCTGCCCGAGATGGCTCGCTACGTGCTCGAGGCGTGCGAGGCGCTCGCCGAGGCGCACGCGGCCGGCATCGTGCACCGCGACTTGAAGCCCGCGAACCTGTTCCTGGCCCGGCGCCCGGACCGGACGACGATCGTCAAGCTGCTCGACTTCGGGATCTCCAAGTCCCCCGTGGGGTCGGCGGCGGGCATCACGAGCACCCAGGCCATCATGGGCTCGCCGGTGTACATGTCGCCCGAGCAGCTGATGTCGGCCAAGCACGTCGACGCGCGGTCGGACATCTGGTCGCTGGGGGTCGTGCTCTACGAGGCCCTGGCCGGCACCCCGCCCTTCAACGCGGAGTCGATGCCACAGATCGTGACCCGCATCCTCCACACCCCGGCGCCGCCGCTGGGGGACGCTCGTCCCGACTTGCCGCCCGCGGTGGTCGCGACCGTCGAGCGCTGCCTGGCCAAGGACCCCGCGGCTCGCTTCGGTGACGTCGCGGAGCTGGCGTGGGCGCTGGCCCCTTTCGTGGACGACGGAGCGCGGTCCGTGGAGCGCATCGCGCGCGTGCTCGGTCGCCCCGAGGCTCCGCCGCCGGCGGGCCCGGTCGTCGCGCCGAGCGTGCGACCCGGCGCGGAAGCCTGGGGCGGGACGCAGGCCCACATCCCGAAGCGGAGCGCCGCCCCGTGGGTCGTCGTGGCGGTCGTCGGGGCCTGCGCCGTCCTCGGAGTCGCGGCGGTCGTGGTCCGCAACGTGCGCCGACGGGAGCCACCGAGCACCGTCGCCACCATCGTCGTGCCGAACCCCCCGCCCGCGGCCCTGGACCCGCCGGCGGTGACGCTCGCGCCGCCGGCGGAGCTTCCTCCGCCACCCAGCGCATCGAGCGGGCCGAGCGCCGCTCCCGCGGTCATCGCCCCTCACGCGAAGCCTCCGCTGGTCCGCGGCCGTCCCGTGCCCGCCGCGACGGTCGCCGCTTCGCCGCCCGCGCCGACGCCGGCACCCACGCCGGAGCCGACCGACCCGCTTCACATGGGCATCAAGTAGTCACGCATACCGGGGGTCGTAGAGAAAGGCCCGCTTGACCACGGCTTGCTGCCCCGTCGGGCTCCGCACCGCCACGTCGGCCATGGCACCGGACTCGCCCTTGGGCGTCGTGAACACGATCGTCGTCGCGTTGCGTACCTTGACGACCGGGACGCGCTCGCCGTCGACGAGGACGCTCATGCCCGGCGCGAAGTGCTCGCCGGCGATGGTTACCTCGGTGCCGCCGCCCGGGCCTCCGCGGTTCGGGGTGATGGACGTGATCGCCGGCGGCGGGACGGGCGCGTAGGTGAACGCGTTCTTGAGCACGGTGCTGGCCTTGTCGCGGGTGATGAGCTCCACGTCCACGGCGCCTTCGTGCCCTCGCGGCGGCGTCGCGAACGCGAGCTCGCCCGCGCGGGCCTTGAAGCCGGTCGGCTCGCCGCCCACGCGCACGTGGGCCACCGCGTCGAGGCCCTCACCGCGCAGCAGGACCCCCGTGCCTCCCGTCGTGGGCCCGGTCTTCGGCTCGAGGCTCGTGACGACGGCGGCTCGGCGCGCCACGTAGGTGAACACCGACCCGAGCCGGGCGGTCTGACCGTCCGGGTTCGTCAGCACGACGTCCACCTCGCCCGCCAGCGCGCGCTGCGGAACGACGGCGCGCACGGTGTGGTCCGCCTCCCAGCTGGTCTTTGCCGGGAACCCGCCGATCGAGACCTCGCAGGCGCGGTCGAAGCCCAGGCCGGTGAGCGTCAGGAGGTCGCCGCCCACGCAGCTCCCTTCGCGGGGCGTCACGCCCGCGAGCTGGGGAGGACCGTGCAGCTCGTACGCTGCCTCGAGCGTGTGAGACGGCTGGTCCGCGCTCGCGACCTCCACCGCCACCCAGCCGATCCGGTCGAGCGCCGGCAGGGATACCTCGAGCTGGGTCGGGGATACGAAGCGCGTGGGGGCAGGGGAGCCCTCTACGCGCACCGAGCATCCCTCGGTGAAGCCCTCCCCGGTGACGATCGCCTTCTGCTCGCGGGCGCGGGGGACGCGAGCCGGGGAGAGCGCCGCGATGCGCGGCCCCGCCGGTGGGTCGTAGCGGAAGGCGTCGGCCCGCTCGGCGGCAAGGCCATCGACGTTCGTGATCCGGAGGGCCACGGGGCCCGGCGTCTCGCGCGCGAGCGCCGTGGCCGCGATGCGCGAGCTCGACTCGAGCTCGGCCGGGATGCGCGCGCCGCCGAGGTAGACGACGCACCCGGTCCGGAAGCCCTCGCCTTCGATGATGAGGCGGGTCGTCGCCCCCACCGGCCCGTGGTCGGGAACCAGCCGGTCGACCCGCGGGCGTCCGTCGTAGCGGAAGGCCTTGTCGAGCCGCGCCTGTTGCCCGTCGGGGTTCGCGAGCTCCACGTCGTAGGTGCCGGCGGGATGAGCGAGCAGCTCGAGGTCGATGCGGGTGGGCCCGCGGTAGTCGACGCGTGGTCGCGACGCGCCGATGCGGACCTCCGCGTCGGGACGCAGGTCGGCGCCGAGGAGCGTCACGCGGACGGCGCCGGTCTCGGGCGCGTGATCCGGCTCGATGCCGGTGAGCACCGGCGGTGCGCAGTACTCGTAGGCCCGCAGAAGCAGCGTGCGCTGGCCGTCGGGATTGACGACGTCGACGTCGACCGCGCCCGGGAGGTTCCGCGGCAGCGTGGTGAACGCGAGCTCGGTGGGGCCGACGAAGGTGACCTTCACCGGCACGCGATCGACCTTCACCTCGCAGCCGTCCACGAACCCGGATCCCTCGAGCACGACGCGCGTGCCGCCACCGAGTGGGCCGGCGACCGCGCGCAGCTTGGTGAGCGTGGGAGAGGGGATGCGGGGTTCCGCGGCTTCCGTCGCGGGCTCGACGGGCTCGGCGGGCTTCGCCTCGTCGATGGGCTCGGCGGTCAGGACGGGCGGAGGACTCGGCGGGTCGCTCTGCTTCGCGACGAGAGGCGGCTCGGGCGGAAGCGGCGGCTTCGGCCGAAGGTCTTCGACGGTCTCGTTCTCTTCCACCATCGACGGAGGATGCTCGGCGGCCTGGCGGCGAAGGGCAACCCTGGGCCTCCTCCCCGGGTGGTCCTTGACAGTCGGTCAAACCGAATGAATATTCAATCGACGTGACCACCCACGACAGCGACAAGGCCGAGTCCGTTCTCGTCGCCGCGCTCGACCTGTTCGTCGAGCGGGGGTTTCACGGCACGTCGGTCCCCTCGGTGGCCGAGCGAGCGGGCGTCGCGGCGGGGACCATCTACCACTACTTCGCGAGCAAGGAGGCGCTCGTCAACGCCCTCTACAAGCGGTGGAAGGGCGAGATAAGCGCCCGGGTCATCACGGATTTCCCGTTCGACCGCCCCGTCCGGGAGCAGTTCCGCACCATCTGGGAGCGCATGGCGGACTTCGCCCTCGCCCACCCGAAGGAGCTCGCCTTCCTCGAGCTCCACCACCATGGGTCCTACCTCGATGACGAGAGCCGGCGCATCGAGAACCAGACCATCGACTTCGGTGTCGAGATGGTGAAGCGCGCGCAGTCCGAGCAGGCGCTCAAGAGCCTTCCGCCGGCGCTCCTCGTCGACCTGGCGAACGGCGCCTTCCTCGGGGTCTTCCGGGCGGCGCTCGAGGGACGTCTTCCGCTGACCAGGGCGACGCTGATGGACGCCGAGCGCTGCTGCTGGGAAGCCGTGCGCGCGTGAACCTACCCCGCGAGCTTACGAGCGGATGGTCTGAGCCAGGCTCACGCAGCAGCCCCCACCTTTTTTTTGGTCTCGACATCGAATGAACGTTCAACCGACAGCCAACGAGGAGCCTCGTCATGATTGACCATCGCAGCCCCAGAACCGTGCTCGTAACCGGAGCCACCGCCGGCATCGGACGATTCGTCGCCCTCGATCTCGCGGCCCGCGGACACCGCGTCTTCGCGACCGGCCGCAGCGCCTCGGCCCTCACATCGCTCGCCACCGAGGCCGCCGGCGCGGGCCACCCGCTCGAGACGCTCGCGCTCGACGTGACCTCGACCGAGAGCATCCTCGCCGCGGTGGCCGAGGTGCGCGCGCGCACGAGCGGCCACGGCGTCGACGTCATCGTCAACAACGCCGGCTATGGTCAGGGCGGCCCGCTGCTCGAGCTGAGCGACGCCACGCTGCGCGAGCAGTTCGACACCAACGTCTTCGGCCTGATGGCAGTCACGCGCGCGTTCGTCCCGGAGATGCTCGCCCGCGGCCGCGGCTGGCTCGTCAACGTGAGCAGCGTCGGCGGTCGCGTCACGTTCCCGTTCTTCGGCGCCTACCACGCCTCCAAGTACGCGCTCGAGGCGCTCTCCGATGCGCTGCGCGCGGAGCTCCGCTCCTTCGGGGTGCACGTCGCGCTCGTCGAGCCCGGGCCGATCCGCTCGCAGTTCTCGGAGCGGGCCTTCGGCTCTCTTCCGGCGACGGGGGACGCTTCGCCCTACGCGACCTCCTACGCGCTGGCCGGCGGCATTCGCAGCGCGTCCGACCGCCTCTCGTTCGGCCCTGAGCACGTCGCTCGCGCCGTGACGAAGGCCATCGGCTCGCGCTGGCCGCGCGCCCGCTACGTCGCGCCCTGGTTCCTCGCGATCCCGCTCGGCCTCCTGCCGCTCGTGCCGACGTGGCTCACCGACGCCATCTTCCGGCGCGTCTTCGGCCTCCACCGGCGGCCGTCCGCGCCGGCGCTCCCCTCGCCGGCGCAGGCGACGGCCGGATCGTGAGCGTCGTCGCGCGAGCCATCGCCGTCCTCGCCGCGGGAGCCGTGATGGCGTGGCCCATCGCCGCGCGCGCCGACGACGTGCGAGCCGACCTCCAGGGCTACTACGGCGGCGAGCGCACCTCGGCGTACGTCGTCGGCGGCATCGGCGCCGGCGCGGCGGTGGCGGGCGGGGTCCTCGTCACGCGCGACGCCGCCTTCGCGCGGGGGCTCGGCTGGCCGTGGCTCGTCATGGGCAGCCTCGAGACCGTCGGCGCGGTCTTCTACGCGTTCCAGGTCGGCGGCGAGATCGATCACTACGACGGAGAGCTCGCGCGTGACCCCGCGGCGTACCGCGCCGAGGAGCTGGACCACCTCCGCGGCACCTCGTCGCGTTTCGTCATCTACCGGGCCGTCGAGATCGCGCTCGCGGTCGGAGGAGCCAGCGTGGCCATCGGCGGGCTGGCCGCCCATCGCGACGCGTACGCAGGGGTCGGGCTGGGCGTCGCGTCGCTCGCCCTGCCCTTCGTCGTCATCGATACATTCAACGATTCGCGCGCGTCACGCTACCTCGACCGGGTGAGGCGCTACGATCCGGCGGTTGGCCTCGCGCCGTCCGTCGGCGCCGAGGGGGCGCGGGGCTGGACGCTTTCCCTCTCCGGCCGCTTCTGAGCGTCCGGCGTCGATCACCCCTCGATGACCCCGAGCGCCACGAGCTTGGGCAGGCGCCGGGCGCGGAACTTCGCGACCTCCTCGGTGATGATCTTCGCCTGCTCCTCCTGCGTCTCGACGACGCGGTCGCCCACGCTGAGCTTCACCCGCTGGCGCGCCACGAACGCGCGGATCCACTCGGTCTGCTCCGCCGGCTCCACGCCGGTCACGAGCCGCAATGCGACGGCTTGCAGCGTCGGCACCACGACGCCCGTCCCGGCAACGGGGGAGGCGAGGACGATGGGATCCTCGGTCGACAACCGCTGCTCGAGGATCATGCGGTTGTAGTCCCACGGGACCCCGTGCACCGAGGCCTGCATCGGCGCAAGCTGGTCGCCCAGGAGAAGCCGCAGGACCGCGAGCCGGAGCGCCTCCTCCCCGTATCCGGCGAGCGCAGGGTCGTCGAGGAGCTCCGTCACCGTGGACGCTGTCAGCGCGAGCCGCTCGATGAGCGCATCGAAGAGCGGGCCCTCGAAGAGCATCACGTGGTGCCGCAGGCGGACCTCTCGCTTCACTTTCTCGAACGGTTCCCGCGTGCCGAACCGGGTCGACGCGACGAACTCGCGGGTGACCGCCTCGTCGCGCGGGGTGGCGCCCCTCGTGTAGAGATCGCCGCGAAAGAACTCGTTCGTCGCGAAGTCCTTGAGCATTTCGAAGGTCGCGCGGTTGCTCACCTGCCGGAAGAGCTCCATCGCCGATGGAGGGATCGTGAGGTCGCGGTAGTTGAGGTAGAGCGGCAGCTGGCCGATGAAGGCGAGCCCCCTCCGCGTCATCTCGGAGGCGACGTCGGCGAAGTACATCGGCTGCCAGTGCGACGAGAAGTATTCGTGCGCGGCGTACGCGGCGCCGAGCTTCAGCGTCGTCGCGAGCATCGCCTTCGCCGCGGGGTTGCTCGCGAAGTACTGCGCGCCGGCGTCGGACAGAAGGCTCGCGATGCCTGCACCCTGGCGGGCCCGCTCGAGCGCCCCCCCCTCGACGACGGCCGACGCGTCGAGCATCAGGCGGCGCAGCGGCTCGACGGCGGCCCACCCCGGCAGGGCGTTGTAGCTGACGTACAGGATGCCGCCGGGCTTCAGCCGAGCCGCGGCGAAGTCGAGCAGGGCGCCGCGCGTCCCGGGGCCGATCCAGCTGAGAATGCCGTGGGCGGCGATGTAGTCGAATGCGGGAAGGTCGTCGCGCGCGAGGTCGGCGAAGTCCCGCTCGAGGAAGCGGACGTTCTCCAGCCCGCCGCGCGCGGCGAGGCCGCGGGCGAACGCCATGTGCGCGGGGTTGAAGTCGACGCCGACGAAGCGCGCGCGGGGGTAGGCCGCGGCGAGCGTATTCGTCGTGTCGCCCGTGCCACACCCGAGGTCGCAGTAGTCGAAGTCCTCGGAGGGCGGCGGGGCGAACCCGTTGAGAGCCGCCGCGGCGCGGAGCGAGAGCGGCGCGAGCTCCCGGGAGAACTGGCGGACGTAGGAGACGTCCCTGAGGTAACCTGGCTCGCGTGCGTCGGGCAGCACAGCGGGCTCACGCTACCACCCGGGATCCAAGCACGATGCTTCCTTTCGTCGGTTTGTCGGCGCCGCGGGCCCTCCGGGCGCCGTTCGGCTCGGTCGCGCTCGCCTCGGTCGTCTTTGCCGCGTTGGCCGGCTGCGGGCACACCGCCATCCGCGTGGACGGCGTCATCAACGAGTCGGCCGAGATGCGGCCCCTGCAGAACGTGCCGGGCGACGCGTACCGCCCGCTGAAGGTCTTCGTGCGGACGGGGTCGGACGACGCGCGTGGCGCGGAGCGCTGCGGCTACACGCAGGTCGAGGGCACGCTCGAGTCGGAGGACCTGAAGAACGCCGCCTGCGTGCCGGGTGACGCCCAGAACGACGCGGTGCGCCTCGTCCGACAGCGGCTCCGGTCGTACGGCGTCGCGGTGGTGCGGGATGCTTCCGAGACCTACGACTACGCGGTCGACGTGCACGTGGCCGGCGTCGCGCCGAGGCGCCCCGACCGCCTCGCGGCGAAGGCGGCGTTGCGGCTGACGTTCGCCCTGCGCAAGGACGACGCGGTGAACGGCTTTCTGGGCGGCGTCGACGTCAGCGCGGCCAGCGCCGCCTTCGCGCAGGCGGCGAAGGACTGCGCACTCAACGACGCCGAGCTCACCGGGTTCTCGACGTCGAGCACGCAGCCGATGAACCCCGACTTCGACATGACGGCCCTCGCCGCTGGGGCGGTGGACAACGTCATCGGGTGCGACCAGCTCGCGCGTTTCTTCCGCGACGCACACACGCGGTTCCCCAAGGCTGCCCCTGCGGGCGCCGCTCCGCCGCCCTAGCGCCCAGTCGACGGCGAACGCTCCGGAGTCGACTGCGTTCGACTCGGAGTCGATGGTTGTCGACCCGGAGTCGACTGCGTTCGACTCGGAGTCGATAGTTATCGACCCGGAGTCGACAAGGGCTCACCCTTCCGCCCTGGCTGGAACGCGCCCCATGATCCTCCAGAAGCCTGACGGAACGGTGTGGGAGCTCGTGAAGGGCGACGTCAAGCTCGCGCTCCGAGGGACGCTGCCCGGAGCGCGCGTGTTCGATCTCGCGGCGGCAGGGCTGCGACGGGCGCGAGCCGCGGGGCTATCGCCGCTCGATCGACTGCCGCTGGCGCTGCCCGCGAGCTGGTGCGTGAACAGCCCGGCCGACTCGCGGGTGATGCGACGCTGGACGCTGTCCCCGCAGCGCGAGGTGTGGGCGGCGCTCGTCGAGCTCTTCGAGGAGCCTCGCTCCGGGCCGGTCGACGCGGACGCGAGGGACGCGCTGATGACGGCGTTGCCGGTGATCGCGCCGGAGCCGAGGGGCGTCGAGGCGGTGAGCAAGGTGCTCGCGCTGCTGGTGCCGGAGGCGGTGCCGCTCCTGCCTCGGCCGGCGGTGACGTTCCTGCTCGGGGCCGACGCGGCGCACGACGCGACCGCGTTCGTGGCGGCGGTGGACTGGTTCGGGGCCGCAGTGGTGCAGGCGCGGGAGCTCCTCGCCGGCTGGGCCTCGGGGTACGCCGACGCGCCGCTCGATGCGGCGCAGGTGCTCGATCGGCTGCTGTGGTTCGACTCGGAGGGGCACCGCCACTTCCCGCCGGTGGCGTGAGGCGCGCGATCGGCGCCGTCACTCCGCGGCGGTTCCCGGCCACACGACCGCCTCCGTCTCCGCGTGGATTCGCTCCACGCGCGCCCGCTCGTCGGCCGGCCACGGCTCCCGCTCCACGACGTACCGCGCGTGGTCGTACGGCTCGTTCGGCGCCGCCTCGACCATGCGCACGCGCTCGCGGACGCCCTGGGCCATCAGCTCGAGGGCCCGGTGGTGGCAGTACGGATTGTCCCCCGGGTACCCGAGCAGGACGTGCGACGTCCAGTGGCAGCCGCCGCGGCACTCCTCGGCGTAGTAGCAGTCCTTGCAGAAGCCCTTGAGGTCCCGCGCCGTCAGGTCGCGGGTCAGCCGCAGCGGGAGCGCCCGCTCCCAGATGTCGACGAGCTTGTGCTCGCGGACGTTGCCGCCCGCGTACGGCTTGCTCGGCAGCGACGGGCACCCCTTGATGTCGCCGTTCGCCTCGATGCCCATCGAGAGCCGGCCCGCCCCGCACGACCCCCGGTAGCCGGCCTGGAAGTGCCCGCGGATGACGCCCTCGAACGGGCCGAAATGGCCGACGTTGTTGCCGGGCCACATCGTGACGCCGCGGCGCTCCCCCTCGCGCTTCAGGCGAGCGAGGATCGGATGCACGTAGAGCACTTCGTACGGATCGAGGAAGACGAACGAGCCGCCGTCCTTCGGGTCCGCCGCGCGGCCCATCGCAGCCGTGAGCTGCACCTGCCACGCGGTCGCGCCCCTCTCGGCGATGACGTCGAACAGGCGCTCGAGCACCGGCAGGTTGCGCTTGTTGACCTGCGTGTTGGCCCCGAGGCGGATCCCCCCGAGGGCGCGGATGCGCTCCATCGCGTCGACCGCGGCGCGGAAGCTGCCCTTCACGCCGCGGAGCGCGTCGTGCTCCTCCTCGAGCCCGTCGAGCGACACGGAGATGGCCTCCATGCCGGCCGCCTTCGCGGCCTCGAGGCGCTCCTGGGTGAGGCCCCGCGCGCCGGTCGCCATGCCGCAGCGCATGCCGTGGGAGCGGATGCGGCGGATGACGTCCGTCCAGTCGTCGCGCAGGTAGGCCTCGCCACCGATCAGCGTGACCTCGTTGGCTCCGAGCGCGGCGATCTGGTCCGCCAGGTCCAGGCACTCCTCGGTCGTCAGCTCGTCGGGACGCTCGCGGCCCGCGCGCGACCCGCAGTGGTGGCACGCGAGATCGCAGGCCAGGGTGATCTCCCAGACGACGTACGAAGGCCGCCAGCGGCGGTCGATCGCCCGCGCCTCGCCCTCGAGCGGGCGCCCGCGCTGGGCGGCCTCGAGCAGGGGGAGGCGACGGCTGCGCACGACGGCCTGGCTCAGGGGGGCCCGCCATCGCCGAACGGCGGGATGCCGTAGTCGGCTCCGGGCGCGAAGACGTCGAGGGTCTGTGCGTCCCGGGTGGTCGAGGCGTCGGGGAGGCCCGTACCGCCTTCGACAGATCCCGAGTCGGTGCCGGCATCGGCGGGCGACCGGCCCGAGTCGGGGATGACGGCGATGCCGTAGTCGGCCACGGGGGCGATGACGTCGGCGGCGGCGTCACCCTGGGGCGACGGGTTGGTCTCGACGCTGCCCCCGCAGGCGACCCCGCTCCCGATGGCCGCGACGGCAGCGGCGGCGAGGACGGCGCTCCGTCTCATGCCGATACGAACCGCACTGGCGCCGGCGACGGGCGTGCCTTTCTGCACGGCGCCGCAGAACGGGCAAACCGACTCGCGCACGTGCCGATGGCATTGGCCGCAGAGAAACATGGCCCCCTTCACGCAACCGCTGTGCCGTACGGGAACACTGTAGCCCCGTCCTCGCGCGGGGCCAGCCCGTCCGGATCCGGGGATCCCGTCCGGCACACGCTGGCGCAGCCCGTAGCTCTCCATGGTACGCCGGGCGGCGGATGACCAAGCCCCTCACGCCCGCCGAGCTCGACGCGGCCACCGCCCGCACCGTCGCCCACTACGACGCGTCGGCGCTCCCGTTTCGAGAAGGGACCCGGGACCACGACGTCTCCCAGAACTACGCCGCGCTCCTCCGCGCCATCACCGCCGCGCCGCCCTTCGTCCTCCTCGACCTCGGCTGTGGTCCAGGGCGCGACCTCGCCTACTTCAGGTCGCTCGGTCACGAGGCGGTGGGGCTCGACGCCGCGCCGAGCTTCGTCGCGATGGCGCGCGAGGCGACGGGCTGCGAGGTGCTGCACCAGAGCTTCCTCGCGCTCTCGCTGCCGCGCGCGCGGTTTCACGGCGTCTTCGCGAATGCCTCGCTCTTCCACGTGCCCGCGCAGGAGCTCCCCCGCGTGCTGGGCGAGCTGCGCGAAGCGCTCGTGGAAGGGGGCGTGCTCTTCGCGTCGAACCCGCACGGCGAGGATCGGGAGGGGTTCTCGGGAGAGCGCTACGGCGCGTACCACTCGCTCGAGACGTGGCGCGCTTTCGCCACCGGTGCCGGCTTCGTCGAGATCGAGCACTACTACCGGCCCGCGGGGAAGCCCCGCCGCGAGCAGCCCTGGCTCGCCACCGTGTGGCGAAAGGGCGCATGATCGCTAGCATGGCCGGGATGCGGATGGGCGCGCGGGAGAGCCGAGGGGGCCGATCGTGACCGTGCCGCCCAAGGTCGACGGTCGTCGCGAGCGGACGAAGCGCACCCGCGCCGCGATCGTCGGGGCGCTCACCGCGCTCCTCGACGAGGGGCGCATCGAGCCGACGGCGGTGCAGATCGCCGAGCGCGCCGGAGTGGCCGTCCGCTCCATCGCGCAGCACTTCGCGTCGCGCGAGGAGCTGCTGCTCGCGGTCGCGAAGCATCACGCCGAGCGTCTCGCGCACACGCCGGTCGACGTGAACGGCTCGTTCGACGAGCGCCTCGACGCGTTCGTGTCGGGGCGCGCCCGGTCGCTCGAGGCGTCGGCGGCGATGCGTCGCGCGGCCGGCGTCGTGCTGGGGCACTCGCCGGCCGTCGCTCACGCGCTCGAGCAGGTGGCGAAGGAGCGGCGCAAGGAGACGTCCACGCTCTTCGCGGGGGAGATCGCCGCGACGGTGGACGCGGTGGCGGTGGAGCGCCAGGTGGCGCTCGTCAGCTCAGGCCGCGCGTGGGACGTCCTTCGGGGCGAGATGGGGCTCGGCGCGAAGGCCGCGCGCGAGCAGATGGCGTTCATGCTTCGCTCCGCGCTGCTGACCCGGCGTGTCTAGCCGCGATAGCGGCCGGGGGTGCGCCCCGTCCAGCGCTTGAACGCGCGATGGAAGGCGCTCGGCTCCGAGAACCCGAGGCCGAAGGCGATCTCGCCCAGGCTCATCGTCCCCTGCTCGACCCACTGCTGGGCCTTCTCGCGCCTCACGTCGTCGAGCAAGCGGGCGTAGTTGGTGCCGCGACCTCCGAGTCGTCGCTGCAGGGTGCGGGCCCCGACGCCGAGCCGTCGCGCGACCACCTCGAGGCGGGCGTCACCCGCGTCGAGCGCCGCCCCCACGGCGGTGCGCACCCGGTCGAGCGGGTCCCCCGCCTCCGCCGCGAGCATCGTCTCGCCGGTCTTCGCCAGGATCGCCGAGACCGCCGGGTCGGCCGCGCGAAGCGGGATGTCCATGACCGCGCGTGCCACGAGGAGCTCGTTCATCGGCTGATCGAAGCGTACCGGGGCGCGGAAGACCCGCGCGTGCTCGGCGACCCCGGTCGCCGGCTCCGGGTGCATGAAGCGCACCTCCGAAGGCGCGACACGCTCGCCGCCGAGCATGCGGCCGCGCGAGACGAGGAAGGCGAACGTGTACTCGTGGTAGTGGCGCAGGAGCTCGAGCGGTCCGATGTCGACGACCGGGCGGAGCGTGACGCGGCAGCCCGCCGCGCCGACGTCGAGACCGAGCTCGCTCATCGCGCCCATGAGGCGGTAGTAGCGGGCCACCCGCTGCAGCGTCTCACCGATGTCCGGGCTGCTCATGGTCGCGTACTCGAGCACCCCGTAGACGCCGATCGGGAGCGTCTCGGCCGCGTGGAGGCCGAAGTCCGGGTCCGCCGCTTGCTCCGACACGAGCACCCACGCTCGCGCGACGGCGCCGACCGGCACCCAGCCGTTGACGTCGACGAGCGTCGTTCGCGTCACGCCGATCGCCTCGAGGATGCGCGTCGTGTCCACCCGTGACGCAGCCGCGCGATCGAGCAGGGCCCGAAGAAACGCGACGGCGACCATCCCCGGGGGACGCACCCCCTCAGACTACTCGGTGTCAGCTCGCGACGCGTAGCGGGGGAAGGTCGGCCGCCACGAGCACCGGCGACGAGCGCGTCGCGGCCGCGCGCCCGCTCGCCGCCTCGAGGACCGCGGCCGCGTCGACGGCCTCGAGCTCACCGAGTCTCCACGCGCCCACCGCCTCCTGGGCCTCTTCGTGGAGCCTCGCGGCGCGGGTGGCGCCGGCGGTCGCCGCTTCGCGGGACGACGTCGCCCACGCCGCAGCGAGGATCTCCGGCAGCGGTTCGTTGGCGCGCGCGCTGCGCGGAAGCAGGAGCCCGACGCCGAATGGGGAAGGAGCCGCCAGCATCGCGCGGTGATGCTCGCGCCGGCGCACCAGCGTCCGGGCCAGCGCGTGGCCGTCGCCGGCGCCCCCCGACCAGGTCCATTCGGTCGCGGCGAGCTCGCACTGGAGCGCCGCGTGGACGGCCTCGAGCTGGCGTCGCTCGGCCCCGTCGTCGCACCGGAGGAGAGCCACCCACATCACGCGCAGCAAGCCCAGCGTCTCGGCGATCGCCGCCCGAAGGGCCTCCGGAGGGTCGTTGGACAGCGTGAGATCGCAGAGGATCGTGCGGCCGAGGACGGGGACGCCGGCGAAGACGGTGCGGTCGCCCGGATACCGCGGGGCGTCGAGGGCCTGGTCGTACGCCGCCGCGGCGAGGCGTCTCTCGTGCTGTTTCATTCCAACTGGGGAGGACGATGTCACGCGCCTCACCGCGGCGCCGTTGACCGGCAACGTCAATTCGTTGACTACGCGCGCCACCGAGCATCGTTCCGCGACCGAGCGGAAGAATGTCTCGTACCGACGCGCGGGTTCATCGCGTCGTGCCCTCGATCTTGAAGAGCCCAGCCTTGCGCTTGGTGCACGTGATGTTGGGCGTGTATGTGGCCTGGAGCCACAGAGACGTGACCGCGCCGTTCCCGACCCCGCTCGTGTTGCCATAGCTGTCGTAGCTCGTCGCCGCCCCGAGCTGGGCGCCCCACTCGCAGAAGGGCTGCACGTCGAGCGCGCCCCAGTAGGAGACGCTGACGTACCCGCCAGACTTCGAGCTGCCCGTCGTGTCGGGGGAGAAGAAGTACTGGCCGACGTGCAGCCCCGCGCCCGTACTGAGCGCGGCCACGACGAGGGGCACGCGGAAGCCCGGGCGCACGCCCACGCTCCACTGCGAGAGCGTCGAGTTGTAGGCCGTCGACGGCCCGCTCGACGGCACGTCGATCCCGGTGATGCGCCCGAACTGGAAGCGCGCGTCGAGGAGCGCGGTCAGCCATCGGCCCTGAAGACCGGCGACGAAGCTCGGGCCGACCAGGGTGGCCCCGACGCTCCCGATGTTGTTGGCGGGGGTCGTCGAGAAGAAGTTCTGGTAGCTCGCGAACGTCGTCGAGCTCTCGATGAGCCCCCCCGCGAGGCGCCAGCCGTCGGGGCTGCCGGCCGGGCTTCCCTCGAGCCAACGGTTCGCCGGCGCGAGCTCGCCTTTCACGTCGGCCACGCCGCCCTCCGGCGCGTCGACCGTGATGTCCTGCGCGTCGCAGCGGGGCGACGCCACGTGCACGAGGTGATGACCCGCCGCCACGCGGTACGCAACGTACGCCACCACCGCGTGTCCCGGATCGCGGCGGAGGCGTGCGCCCAAGGGCAAGGCCGACTCGGTGGCGTCGTCGAAGAAGACGGCGAGGTCTTCGGGCGGAAGGGGGTCGGGGCCTCCACAGACGACGGCGAGGTGCACCTCGGCGCTCGGTGCGGCTTCGGCCTCGAGGGCGAGGTCGAGGGCGCGGGACTTTCCGTCCTCGACGACCACGTCGGTCTGCAGCGGGCGCATGTGCGGGGCGACGACGCGCATGGCGTGCGCCCCGATGGGGAGATCCAGCTCGAGACGCGGTCCGTGGCCCATGTCCTGCTCGTCGAGCCACACCGTCGCGTCGGCGGGGACGTTGATCTGCAGGTGCCCGCCCTGCCGCTCGAGGGTCACCTCGATCGTCGTCGCGGCGCTGCCACCGACCGGGAACTCCCGGTCGAAGAGGCGGAAGCCGTCCTTCTTCACGCGAACCCGGCGCGTGCCCATGTCGAGCGAGATGGGCTCGGTGAGCGGCGTGCGGCCGACGAGCGACTCGTCGATCCACACCTGGGCGTCCGGCTCCGACACGCGCACCGTCGTCGGCACCGTGAAGAGCGCGATCGCGCGGGCGAAGTCCTGGGCGTCGTGACGGTCCGCCGGCGAGAGCAACTCGCCGCCCTCCTTGAGGTAGCGCGCCAGGGTCGCCGCCGCGCGCGCGTAGTGGCGGAGGTACTTCTGGCAGACGGCGACGTTCCAGAGGAGGCGCGGGTCGTGGGTCTCGTCGAACGCGGCCTGGTACTTGAGGAGGGCGGTGGCGTAGTCGCCGTCCTCGAAGAGCAGCTTGCCGGCGTCGTAGTCGCGCCGCGCGTCCGCCGGCAGCGACTGCGCGAGCGAGGCGGGCTTGCGGGCGCGTGGCTGCGCGGCCGCGTCCGGTCCGCCCGTGAGGAGCGCCGCGGCGACGGCGAGAACGAGCCCGACCTCGAGACCGCGCGCGCGATCCATGCGAGGTCGCACCGTATCACAGCGACGCCGCGAGGCCGCGCGGCGGGCGGCGCGTGACCTTGCGCGCTCCCATACCCCGTGTAGCCTTCGCCAGAGCGAGATGTCCTCCACGCCGCCGCCCCCGCCCGTCGCGATCGGGGAGCTCGTCGCGAACAAGTACCGCGTCGAGAAGGTTCTCGGGCGGGGAGGGATGGGGGTGGTGGTCGCCGCGATGCACGAGCAGCTCGGGCAGCGGGTGGCCATCAAGATGCTCCTCCCGGAGGCGGAGGCGAGCCCGAACGCGCTGGCACGCTTCACGCGAGAGGCTCGTGCCGCGGCCACCATCCGCGGCGAGCACGTCGCGCGCGTCCTCGACGTCGGCGAGCTGGCGGGCGGCGCTCCCTACATCGTCATGGAGTACCTCGAGGGGCGCGACCTCGCGCAGACCCTGGCCGACCGCGGCAAGCTCCCCTCGGAGGAGGCCGTCGCCTTCGTGCTCCAGGCGTGCGAGGCCATCGCCGAGGCGCACGCCGCGGGGATCGTGCACCGCGATCTCAAGCCGTCGAACCTCTTCGTGACGACGGGCCCCGACGGCTCGCCGCTCGTGAAGGTGCTCGATTTCGGCATCTCGAAGGCGCTTCTCTCCGGGAGCGCCGAGGGGCAGCTCACGACGACGTCCTCGTTCGTGGGCTCCCCCATCTACTCGCCTCCCGAGCAGCTCGTCCGCGCGCACGACGTCGACGGGCGCGCCGACATCTGGTCGCTCGGGACCATCCTCTTCGAGCTCCTCGCCGGCCGCCCGCCGTTCGTCGGGGACAGCGTCATGCACGTCGCCTCGAAGATCTTCAACGACGCTCCCACCCCGCTCGCCGAGCTACGCCCGGAGCTCCCGCCGGAGCTGTGCGCGGTCGTGATGCGGTGCCTCCGCAAGGCGCCCAACGAGCGCTACCCCGACGTCCGCGCCCTGGCACAGGCCCTCGCCCCGTTCGCCGGCGAGCACTCGGTGTCGGCGGATCGGGTGGCGCGCATCGTCGCCGCGTCGCTGCACCCTTCCCAGATGCCGGCGCTCGCCGACACGCTGCACGATTCGTCGAAGATCGCCGGCTCGGGGGAGACACCGCACGCCCTCGTCAGCGCGAGGACGCCCCCGATCGTCGGGTCGCGTCGCTGGGTCGTGGTCGCCATCGGGTCCGCGTTCGCGGGCGCCATGATCGTCGTCGTCCTGGCGATGGGGCGGTCGTCCACAACGGCTCCCGCCGACACGTCGGGCCGGCCGATGGTCCCGCCCCCCCTCACGGGCGCTCTCGACGAGACGACGGTGCTCGCGCCCCCTCGCACGACGGCCTCCGAAGAGGCGCCGGTCCTCGAGGCCGCGCCATCCGCATCCGCGAGCAGCTCGGCGCCGGCGGTCCGAGCGCCGGCGCCGCCCGCGAAGAAGAACCCCCTCAGCGTCGGTGTGAAGTAGTCGCGCTCGGCCGCCGGCCCTCTTCAGTGCGAGCGGCGGCGGCGGCGAGCGCCGAGGCTGAGGACGACCCCGATACCGAGCGCCAGCGCGCCGTAGTTCATGCGGGCGTCGACGACGCTGCAGCCGCAGCCGGCGGGAGTGTCGGGGTTCCAGCCCACGTTGCTGTTCGGGTTGTCGGTGTTGCTCACGCCGGCGTCGTGCCCGGCGCCGCTGCTGCCGTTCCCGGCGCCGCTGCTGCTCCCGCCCGTGCTGCTGCTGCTCGGCACGCCGCCCGACGAAGAACCGCTCGTGCTCGAGCCGCTGGAGGTGCTCGAACCGGAGCTGCTGCTGGTGCTCGATCCGCTGCTCGAGCTGGTGCTGCTGCCGCTGCTCGACCCCGAGCTGCTGCCGCTGCTCGTGCTGCTGCCGCTGCTCGACCCCGAGCTACTGCTGCTCGAGCTGCCCGACCCCTGCAGCAGCGCGCCGTTCGGCGTGCCCCAGCCGGTGGGGCCGTCGTAGCCTGTGCCGGCGGTGCAGAAGTACGACGTGCTGCACGAGCCATTGCTGCCGGACGTCACGTCGAAGAAGTTCTGCGGGTTCTCCCACACGTACGACGGCGACGTGCTGACGCCCATGTTCGTGAACGAGGCGGCGACGATGGGCGAGGACGCGCTCGTCCCCCCCACCACCTGCCACGAGCCGTCGGAGCTGTTGTCGCTGCAGTAGACGGCGACGCCGGTGTCCGGATCGCCGATGGCGGCGACGTCGGCCTCCATGCGCTTCGTGCAGCTCTTGTCGGTCTGCCAGGCCGGCTTCGGAATGACGGAGCTGCAGCCGCTACCGCCGCTGTTCCACGCGGTCTCGGCCCAGCCACGCGACGACGAGGACTTCTGCAGCGTGGTGCCCCCGACGGCGAGCACGCCCGCGGAGGTCGCCGGGTACGACGCGCCGTAGCCGCTGTCGCCCGCCGACGCCGTGATCAGGATGCCGGCGTGCGTGTAGGCCGACTCGTCCTGTGTCTCCGAGCTGTCCTCGCTCCCGCCGTAGCTGTTGCTGATCGCGACCGCACCGAGCGACGCCGCGGTGTTGACCGCCGGGTCGAAGCTCGTCTGGTCGGTGGGAGCCTCGACGATGAGGATCTTGCACTCGGGGCAGGCGGCGCTGACCATCTGGAGATCGAGCGACGCCTCACCGGGCCACCCCTGCGCGCACCCCCCCGGGTCGGCAGAGCCGAAGTTCGTCGAGCCGTCATCGGCCACTTGCTTGAAGCAGCCGTTGGCCGAGGTGCACGTCGGTAGGCCGAACTGCGTACGGTAGACTTGGAGGTCCGCCTCCGCGTTCGCGTAGTGGTACGCCTCGATGACCGCCACCGTCTTGCCCGTGCCCCCCGTCGTCGGGATCTTGTACGCCGACTGGATGTCGGCCGGCGCGTAGCCCTGGGGCGACGTGTAGTGCTGGACGTTGCCGGCCAGGTCGGTGCGGATCTTGGCAAAGCAGTGGAAGCCCGTCTTCGTCACGTTGCACAGTGACCGCGACGGGTAGTGCCCGACGCCGTCGAGGGCCTGCTGGTCGGCGAGCTGGTCGAAGGATGGGATCCCCTGGGCCGAGGCCCGGCCGCCGGACAGGAGGAGCATCACGGGGGCGATCACGAGGGCAGCGGCCAGGGACGTCCGACGCATGACAAAAGGCTCCTTCTCGCCCGGTCCAGCCGGGCGGCGGTGAAACTTTTCGCCATCCTTGGAGTGCGGAATCGCCCTCGCCACTGCGAGTGTGCGACGGGATCGGCGTGAGTATGAGTTGGTCCGACGGAGGGGGGGCGCGCAAGGACGAAAGCCGGCTCCACCGTCACTTAGGTGCGAGAAAACTGCGCCACCGGCGCGATTGTGAAGCCTGCCGGGACTGCTCTCGCGCCGGGGCGGAGTTGTCCGCCGACGACGCGATCGACACGAGCCGTCGCCGCGCTGCAGCGCAGACGCTCGACCGGGGCAGACGTGCTACACGCGCAGGGCATGCCGGTGACCTCCGCCTCCGGATCATCCGCGACCCACCCGCGGGCGGTGCTCGTGGGCGTGCAGCTCCCGGGGGTCACCGACGCGGAGCATGGGTCGAACCTCGCCGAGCTCGGGCGCCTGGTTCAAACCCTGGGCTTCGACGTGGTCGCGACGGTGACGCAGCGCCGCGAGGCACTCTCGGCGGCGGCGGTTCTCGGCGAGGGAAAGCTGAAGGAGCTCGCCGATCTCACGGGCGGCAAGGGCGTCGTGCCCACCGGGGCGCCGGAGGTGAAGACCAAGGCGCGCGCCAAGTGGAAGGCGGCACGCCCGGACGAGGCCCCGGACGGGGAGGGCGAGGAGGACTCGACGGGCGGCGACGATGCAGACGACGCGGGCAAGCCCACGGTGATCGTCGTCGACCACGAGATCACCCCGAGCCAGGCGCGGAACCTCGAGCGCGCGACCGGTGCCCAGGTGCTCGACCGCACCGGGGTCATCGTCGACATCTTCCACCGGCACGCGCGGAGCCGCGAGGCGCGGCTCCAGGTGGAGATCGCGCGCCTCAACTACGTCGCGCCGCGGATGCGCGAGGCGAGCGGGGGCAAGGAGCGCCAGCGCGGCAGGGGCGCCGGCGAGGCCGCCATCGAGCTCGACCGCCGGAAGATCCGCGACCGCATCGCCGAGCTCCGCGAGCAGCTCGCGGCGATCCAGAAGGAGCAGCAGAACCGGCGTCACGCGCGGCAGGAGCAGCTCCGCGTCGCGCTCGTCGGCTACACCAACGCGGGCAAGTCGTCGCTCATGCGGGCGCTGACGGGAAGCCAGGTCCTCGTGGAGGACAAGCTCTTCGCGACGCTCGACACGACGGTGCGCGCGCTCCAGCCGGAGACGCGGCCGCGCATCCTCGTCTCGGACACGGTGGGCTTCATCCAGAAGCTGCCGCACGACCTCGTCGCCTCGTTCCGCTCGACGCTCGACGAGGCGCTCGAGGCGTCGCTGCTCCTCTACGTGGTGGACGCTTCGGACCCGACCCACGAGGCGCAGCTTGAGGTGACCCGCGGCGTTCTCCGGGACATCGGCGCCGACGCGGTGCCGAGCAAGCTGCTCCTCAACAAGGCCGACCGCCTCGACGACGCGGCGAAGCAGGCGATCCTCCGGCGGCACGGTCCCGACGGGGCCATTCTCCTCTCTGCGTACGACGCCGCCGACGTTGCCGCGCTCCACGAGACCATCGTGTCATTCTTCGAAGCGTCCATGGTCGAGGAGGACCTCGTCGTGCCCTACGCGCGGCAGGCTCTCCTCGGTGACGTCTACGAGAGTGCGCGGGTCGTCGCCGAGGAGTACGACGAGTCGGGCACGCGCCTCCGCGTGCGAGGCCTCCCCGCCGCCCTCGCGCGCCTCCGCCGGGCCTTCGAAGCGTGAGCGCCTCGCCCCGCCCCACGTGTCTCACGTGCCTGCGGCCGGAGAGCGTCTGCTACTGCCCGTACATTCGCCCGGTGCCGACGCGAACGCGCGTCGTTCTCCTCCAGCACCCGCGCGAGCGCGACGTCGCCATCGGGACGGCGCGCATGGCGAGCCTCTGCTTGCCGGGTGCGGAACTGCACGTCGGCGTGAGGTGGGACGGATCCCCGGTGCTCGCGCGCGTCTTGTCGGATCCGGCGCGGCCAGCCGTCCTCCTGTACCCGGGCGAGGACGCGATCGACGTCGCGAGGGATCCCCCGGCCGGGCCCGTGACCCTCGTGGTCGTCGACGGTACGTGGTGGCAGGCGAAGAAGGTCGTTCGCGAGAACCTCGAGCTCGCGAGGCTTCCCCGCTACTCGTTCACTCCGCCGTCGCCGAGCGAGTACCGCATCCGGAAGGAGCCGCACGAGACCTTCGTCTCGACCCTCGAGGCGCTCGTCCACGTGCTCGGAGTGCTCGAGGGAGACAGGTCTCGCTTCCAAGCGCTCCTCGTCCCTTTCCGCGCGATGGTCGACGCTCAGATC